>JBBSNJ010000289.1:0-5043 GCA_038232775.1 Thermomicrobiales bacterium | reverse complement strand
TTCCGCATGAGGTCGTTTTTCCGGGAAGCGACAACGATGATCCGGATCACGTATCACCCGACGTTCGCCATGGAACGGCGCGGGCCGTTTGGTCGGTCCAGCCAACGGTACGATGGGATGGGCTCGGCGGGTCGGCCGTGAGGGGGCAACGATCGGGGGGAGAGGTGTTGATCTACGCCCATCGGGGAGCGTCGGCGGCGGAGCCGGAGAACAGTCTTACCGCGTTTGAGCGAGCCGTCGCCGACGGAGCGGACGGGGTCGAACTCGACGTGCGGGCCACCGCGGACGGCGTCCCGGTGGTGCTCCATGACCGGGGATTGGCGCGGACGACGGGCGGACACGGGCTGATCGACGAGCTACCGCTGAGCGTGGTGCGCCAAATCGCAACGGGTGATAGGAGACCGATCCCGACGCTCGCGAAGGTGTTGGAGCTCTTGGCTGGCCGGCTGGCGCTCGACCTCGAAATCAAGCAGGCGGGGGTCGAGGCGGCGGTGCTGGCGACGCTGGCCGGCTTCCCGGCGGCGACCTGGGTCCTCTCCTCGTTCGACTGGTCCATCCTGCGCTCAGTGCGGAGCCGGGCGCCGGAGGCGGTGCTCTGGCCGCTGGCCCAGACCGCCGACGAAGCGCTGTTCGACGTCGCTGCCGCGGTGGGAGCGGATGGCGTGGCGCTCCAGGCAGCGGCAATCTCGGAGGAGGTGGTGGAGCGCTGCCGCCAAGCGAGGCTGCGGGTCATGGCCTGGACCGTCAACGATGTCGGGGAAGCGCGGCGGCTGCGCGAGCTGGGGGTAGCCGTCCTCTGCACCGATCACCCGGCCGAGATCAGGGAGGGCCTGCGGGAAGGGGGTTGATGTGGAATCCGGGTTGGTCGTGGGGCTCCAGCGGCAGTTCGCGACCACACGCCCCTCTCCCGCGCACCGAGAGAGGGGCCGGCGGTGAGGGCCGACAGCCGCCGCGGGAATGCGAAGGATTCTCCCGCATTCCGCAGGAGGCGTTCAGATCATGAGAGTGGGTGTCACGATCGCGGCCAGCGTAGGGTCCGGGTTGGGTGCCGTATCTCTTTCACCTGCACTATTTGACCGGTTCTATCGGAGGCCCTCACCCCCGGTCGCTCTCTTTGCCGCGGGAGAGAAGCGCCTCCCCCTATCGCCGGGGTGTAACGGCTGAATCTTTCTCAACAGTAGACCGGCGACTTCGACGAATGCCGGAGCGTCGCCTCCCCCCTCTCCTGCCAGAGCGGGAGAGGGAGGGCAACGGTTGAGCGCCAGCGCCGAACCCAAACGCTTCATCCAACCTGGCCGGAGCGCCCCCCGCTTTCGCAGGCGGAGCTTAGCCGCGGGCCCGCGACGCGGCGCGATCGAGGGCGCGGCGAGTGTAGATCGTGATCAGGTGGCGGCGGTAGTCGGCGGAGGCGTAGTGGTCGCCGTTCAGTTCGAGCCCCTCGGGTGCAGCCTTTGCCGCGGCCTCGATCGTCTCGGGGCCGAGCTGCTTGCCAGTGAGGGCTTGCTCGGCGGCGGTGGCGCGGGTCGCCTTGGAGGTGGCGCCGGTTACGGCGATCCGGACCGACTCGACGCTGCCCCCGCTGCCCAGGGTGAGGAGGGCGGCGACGCCGACGACGGCGTAGCCGGAGGCGGGGTGACGGTGTTTCTCGTAGGCGGCGCCCATCTTGCCGCTGACGGCGGGGAAGGCGACCTCGGTCAGCAGCTCTTCCGGCTCGAGCGCGGTCGTCAGGATGTCGATGAAAAAGTCGTCGGCCTCGATCGTCCGCTCGCCGTTCGGGCCGACCGCCTTGACCTGCCCGCCGAGGGCGAGGACGACGGCGGTGAAGTCGGCGGCGGGGTCGGCGTGGGCAAGGGCGCCGCCCAGGGTGCCGCGGGCCTGGACTTGGGCGTCGCCGACGTTGGCGGCGACCTCGCCCAGCACCGGCAGGCGGTCCTTGAGCTCCGCCGAGTCGATCAACTGCTGGTAAGTGGTCATCGCGCCGACCCGAACACTCCCATTGACCTGGACGCGCCGGAGGTCGGCGATCTGCCCGAGGTCGACGAGCGCCGAAGGGGCCGCGAGCCGGAGCTTCATCGCCGGCAGGAGGGAGTGGCCACCCGCCAGGAGCTTGGCATCAGGGTTCTCCTGCAGATGCTGGACGACCTCTTTGATGCTGCTCGGCTTGTGGTATTCGAACTGACTTGGAAACATCTGGCTCTCCTTCGCGTGCGGCTCGTTGGCGACGGGCGAGGCGCTGCCTGAAACGGTTCCCGTCGGCTCCCCGCGGATCCCGGCTCCATCCAGGAGGGCCAACCGGGAGGGGCACCGGCGACAGCACCGGCACTCGGAGCGGACTAGTCGGCGGCGGGCGCAGCGGCGGCACCCCCCTGGAGCTGACCGGCCGCGTGCTGGGCGGCGCGAACGATGTTCTGGTAGCCGGTGCAGCGGCAGAGGTTGCCCTCCAAACCGTGCCGGATCTCCTCTTCGCTCGGGTTCGGGTTGCGCTTGAGCATGGCGTGGATCGACATGATCATGCCCGGCGTGCAGTAGCCGCACTGGAGGCCATGTTCGGCCCAGAAGCCTTCCTGGACCGGGTCGTAGTGCCCGTCCTGGGCGAGGCCCTCGATGGTCGTGACCTCGCCGCCGTCGGCTTGGACCGCGAGCACGGTGCAGCTCTTGACCGATTGGCCGTTTAGGTAGACCACGCAGGACCCGCACTGGCTGGTGTCGCACCCGACGTGGGTGCCGGTCAGGCCGAGGTTGTCGCGCAGGAAGTGGACGAGGAGGAGGCGCGGCTCGACCTCGGCCGCGAACTCGACGCCGTTGACCGTCATCCGCACGGCCATCCGGGCCGGGGCCGCCAATTCCGCCATAGCCATCTGCTCTCCTTTCGGTTCCGACCCCCCGGCGCCCCCGTCGGGCCGGGTCTCGGTCGGGCCACTGGTCGCCTCGAACGCGGCCGGTCGCCTCGGCTTCGCGCGGAGCGGAACCCAGGCGCCAGCGTCGTCCTGCCCGGTTCGCCCCTGGCCTCTCGGCCGGTGGGCGGCTGGGCGAGCGGGCCAGAGTATACCGCCGGCCGTTGGGGCTGTCTGCATCTCCGGGCACGATGGCAGACCACCGCCAGGTTGGGCGAGCCAGCGGTCTCCCTTGAGTCCGGAGATTGCTCCGGGCGTGATCCGGGTTTGCCGGAACCCTCCGCCGCCGCTCGCCACCGCCCGCGGCCCTTCTCCCGGCAGAACGCCCGGAGCTCGCTTCGACGAGATGGGAGCCGGCGACGGCGGTGCTATAGTCGTCAACCGAGCGGGCAGATTGCGCCACGCGCGGCTGAAGGCGGACGCGGTCAGACGGCGCCGACCTCCGCCACGAACGGACCAGAGGGCGAAACCGCACGCCGCCACGGCCGGTCCCCTCGTCGGCCGCGCCGCGATGGAAAGCCTGGCCGCCATGGGCCGTGGCCCGCCGTTGCCGCGGCTCTTCGCCCGGTTGGCAGCGGTCAGACCCAGCCGCAGATCCTATCCCCCACTTTTCACCAGCGAGGACGCTCTTGGCCGCGACCGCCCCACCGACGAACCGCAGCGGCGACTCTCCCGAGCCGGCCGCCGGGATGGCGATCGTGCCGGAGCTCGTGGCCGAGGGCGCGGTCGCCGACGGCCCGACGGTGGTCGCGCCGGTCGAGCCGGAGCTCGATCGGGGCGGAGTCTTTGGAGCGGTGGCGCGCTACCCGACGTTCCGGCGACTGTGGCTGGGGGCGATGGCCGCCTCGTCGGGGCAGTGGATGCAGCAGGTGGCGCTGGGCTGGCTGGCGCTCGGGCTGACCGACTCGCCCTCGTTTGTCGGGATCGTGGCCTTCACGGCGGGGGTGCCGTTCCTGTTGATTGCCCCGCCGGGCGGGGCGCTGATCGACCGGGTGGACCGCCAGCGCCTGATGCTCACCTGCCAGACGCTCGCGGCGGGGGTGGCGGTGCTGGTCGCCGCGGACGTGATCGGGGGCTGGGTAGAACCGTGGCACCTGCTGGCGGCGGCCTTCGCCAACGGGTCGCTGCAGGCGCTGCTGAACCCAACGCAGCAATCGCTGGTACCAGGGCTGGTGGCGCGGTCGGACCTGACCAACGCCGTCGGCTTGATGAGTGCGGGGCAGAACATGACCCGCGTCGCGGGGCCGTCGCTGGCGGGGGCGGTGATCGGGTGGGCGGGGGTCGGGTTCGCCTTCCTGCTGCAAGCGGCGGCACTGGTGGTCGCCTTCGCGCTGGTGCGGGGGGTGGTAGTCCCGCCGCGGGCGGCACCGGCGATCGCGCCGCGCGTCTTCGACGGGGTGGCGCTGATCGCGCGACGGCCGGACTTGCGAGCGCTCTTCCTGCTGGCGAGCATCCCGACCTTTTTCGTCTTCCCCTATGTCTCCTTCCTGAACGTCTTCGCCCGGGACATTCTGGGAATCGGTGCCCAAGGTCTCGGGTTGCTGATGGCGGCCTCGGGGTCCGGCGCGGTGGCCGGCGCGCTGTTGGTCGCGGGGCGGCGGCGGACCGAAGGGACCGGGCGGGCGCTGGTGCGGATGACGGTCGCCTACGGCGTCGTCGTCGTCGGCATCGCGGTCTCGCGCTCCCTCGCCGTCTCGCTGCCGCTGCTATTCGTGGCCGGTCTACTCGGGTCGAGCTTCATGAGCGGCAACAACGCGCTTTTGCAGCACCGCATCACCGACGACATCCGGGGGAGGGTGATGGGCGCCTATCTGCTGACCTTTGGCCTGATGCCGCTCGGGGCGCTGCCGATGGGCTTGGTCGCGGACGCCTTCGGGACGCCGACGGCGGTGGCCGGCGGGGCGATCGTCTCCTCGCTCCTCGCGGCCTGGCTGGGCACCTCGTCCCGGATCCTGCGCGAGGTTTGAGGCGAACATCGGGTGATCGCTCCCGCGTCCCGCTCGACGTTCCTCAACCCGTGCCCCTTGCTCCCGTTTGTGCGGGGGAGGGAAGGCGTCCCGCCTGAGATCTGGCATCGGCGCAACTTCTACGGAATCCGGGTGGATCGCGGGTGTTGCCCCGGCGTTCCCCGGCCACGCTCCCCTGTCCC
>JBBSNJ010000288.1:0-5043 GCA_038232775.1 Thermomicrobiales bacterium | reverse complement strand
GCCGTCTGCCGTCGCCGGCCCTTCCCGTCCTTGCCGGTCACGGTGCGGGTCATCGCCCGCATCTTGGCGTAGGTGCCGGCGATGGTCATGATCGGCTTGACCGCTTCTTCGGTCACGAACTCGGCCGTGCCGCGGAAGCGCTTCAGCGTCGCGTTCAGCTCCTCCAGCAGCGGGATCACCCGATCCTTGATCTGGAGCACCAGGTAGCCGAGCGCGGCCGCGATCCCGGCTAGGATCACCACCACCAGCGCGAAGAGGAGGACGATGAAGATGATCGCGATGTCGCGCAGCCGCTCGAGCGCCGACTGGTCGTCACTGCCGAGGACGTAGAGCCCCCAGCCGATCAGGAGCAGCAGGACGAGCGTCCCCACTCCGCCGATGATCGCCCACTTCTTCCAGCCGCCGCCCCCGTCCCGCGACGGTTCCTCGGCCGCGAGCCGCGGGTCCGCCCGCCGGGCGTGATCCCGCGCCTCCTCCGCCTGCTCCCGCGCCCGCTTCGCCCGCTCCCGGGCCTCCTCGGCTTGGTCCCGCGCGGCCTCGGCGTGGTCTTGGGCCTGCGCCGCCTGAACCTGCGCCGCCGGCGACGGCGGCGACCCCGGCGCGGCCGTCGCCGGCGCTGCCTGGACCGGCGCGGCCGTCGCTGGCTCCGTCTCGATCCGCGTCACGCCGATCGTGCGGACTCGCCCCGTCTCTCCGTCCCGGTCGTGGCCGTCGCGATCCATAGTTCCCCCGCCGTCCCTCGTGCCCGGTGGCTGGTGACCGCCCCGGGGTTCCCGACCGCCGCGTTCCCGCCGCCGCCCGCGCCGTTGGCCGGACGCGGACGGCCGCTCCGCGCTCCATGGTCTCCATTATCGCCGGATCGCGGCGCTCTGCGCCGGCGATGGAGCAAGAAGCGCGCCATGCCGGCGGCCTCGCCCCCGCGGCCGCCGAGGCAGCGGCGGGGGCGGCCCCGCCGCCGAGGATTCGCCCGACAGCGGCCGTCCGCTACCCGGTCGCCGCCGCCCGCAGCGCCGCCATCGCCGCCGCCACCCCCCGCTCCGAGCCGAACACCGCCGAGCCGGCGACGATCGTGTCCGCCCCCGCGTCGACGACGCGGCGCAGGTTGCCCGCCTTGATCCCGCCGTCCACCTCCAGGCGGCAGGTCGGGTTCCGGGCGTCGATCATCGCCCGCAGCCGCTGGATCTTGTCGAGCGCGGCCGGGATGAACCCCTGACCGCCGAAGCCCGGGTTGACGCTCATCACCAGCACCTGCCGTACGATCGACAGCACCTCCTCCAGGCTCGCCAGCGGCGTCGCCGGGTTCAAGGTCACGCTCGGCGCCGCCCCGGCCTCGGCGATCGCCCGCAAGGTGCGGTGCAGGTGCGGGTCGGCCTCGACGTGGACGGTTACCAGGTCCGCCCCCGCCCGCGCGAAGCGTTCGACCCAGCGATCCGGTTCGACGATCATCAGGTGGACGTCGACCGGCAGTCGGGTCGCCCGCCGCACCGCCTCCACCACCGGCAGCCCGACCGAGATGTTCGGCACGAACCGCCCGTCCATCACGTCGACGTGGATGAAGTCGGCCCCCGCCGCCTCCGCCGCCGCGATCTCTTCTCCCAGGCGCAGGAAGTCGGCCGACAGGATCGACGGCCCGATCCGCACCGCTCGCTCCCCGTTCGTCGCCGCCTCGCTCACCCGCCGCTCTCCCTCCGCCGCCGGCCCCGACCTGGCACCCCGGCCCCGCTCCGGGCGATCATACCAGTGGCGGCGGTTCTGCCCGCGTTGCCCGCGGCAGGCTCGCCCGAGCGCCGGTCCGCCGCCGTAGTCGATCCGGTCGGGCGCGTCGCGGCGGCGAGCGGGGCGCGGCCTCGCCCGCCTTCGTGTCGTGCGTGAGAGGGAGGAAAGAACCACCGGACCGGCCACGTCCCTGCCCCACCCCGAGCGCGCCGAGGAGTCGGCCCGGCCGGATCGCTGGTCTCTGCCGCCGCGCGTCGCTGTCGGGGCTCGACGCTCGATCAACGCACCTCCCGTCCCCGCCAGCGCCCCTCCAGCCGGATTCAGCCGGGTTCGTCGTCGTAGCCCGGGGATTCATTCCCGGGCGCGGGGGACGACCGCGGCGCTCGCGGTCCCCCCCTCCACGCCGCAAAGGAACCGATGCAGACCAGCCAACCCGCCGCTCGCGGCACCAGCGCCCCCGTCGTCCGCGCCGCCTCCCCGCCCCTCTGGCTCTGGCTCGGCCTCGCCTTGGTCGCCGTCGCCTGGCCCCTGGCCTGGGCCGGCCCCGCCGCCATTGCCGAGCACACCTTCTTCCCCCTCTGGCTCGGCTACGTGCTCGCGGTCGACGGTCTCGCCCGCTGGCGCGCCGGCGATTCCCTGCTCGCCCGCGACCCCGCCCGCTTCGCCCTCCTCTTCGTCTTCTCGGTCCCCCTCTGGTGGCTGTTCGAGGTCGCCAACCGCTCGCTCGGCAACTGGCGCTACCTCCACCCTCGGTCCCTCGGACCGGTCGAGTACGGTCTGCGCGCCTCGCTCGCCTTCTCGACGGTGATGCCCGCCCTCTTCGTCACCGCCGAGCTGTGGCGCACCTTTCCTCCCTTCGCCCGCCCCATCACCTGGCTCCGGATCGCCCCCGGCCGCGCCGGCTTGTTCGCCATCGCCGGCGCCGGCGCCGCCATGTTCGCCGGCGCGCTCGTCTTCCCCCGCCAGCTCTTCCCCTTCGTCTGGCTCGGCCTCTTTTTCTTGCTCGACCCGCTGAACGCGCTCCGCGGCGACAAGAGTCTGGCCGGCGAGGCAGCGGCCCGCCGCTGGGACACCGCGCTCGTCCTCGCCGCCGCCGGTCTCACCTGCGGCTTCTTCTGGGAGATGTGGAACGTCAACTCGATGCCGAAGTGGGTCTACGATGTCCCCTACGTCGGCTTCTGGAAGCTGTTCGAGATGCCGATCCTCGGCTACGGCGGCTACATTCCCTTCGCCTTCGAGGTCTACGCCGCCTACCACCTCTTCCACCGCGTTCTCTTCCGCCGTCCCGATGCCTATCTGCGAGTGGGGAGTGGGGAGTGGGTGGTGGGCAGTGGGGAGTAGGTGGTGGTACGGTAGCGTGGCGGGTATAGCGTTGGTGGGTCTCGGCTCGTCCGCCATCAAAACTCCGACCCACTATCCTCTACCTACCGCCCATCACCACTACCCACTGCCCACTAACCACTGACGTCATGACGAACATCCTCGACCGCTTCGAGCAGGGATTCGAGCGGCTGGTGGAGGGCTCCATCGGCCGCATCTTCCGCTCCCCCGTCCAGCCGGCCGAGATCGGTCGCAAGCTTGAGCGGGCGATGACCGCCCACCAGGTCGTCTCGGTCGATGGTGCCCTCGTCCCCAACGACTATCGGGTCGTGATGCACCCCGAGGATATGGTCCTCTTCGTCGACTTCGTCCCCGCCCTCTGCCGCCAGATGGAGCACTGGCTGGCCGAGATCGCCAGCGAGCGCGGCTACACGATGATCGACCGCGTCCGGGTCGCGATCAGCGGCGACCCCAGCGTCCCCCGCCGCGCGATCCGGGTCGCCGCCGCCATCGCCGACCGCCCCGAGTTCGGACGCGACGCCCAGGACCAGGTCCAGCGGACCGAGGTCTACCGGGTGATCCGCGCCACCGGCGGCCCGCCCCCCCTCCGCCTCCGCTTCCTCGACGGTCCCCGCCGCGGCCAGGAGTTGATCCTCGGCAAGCCGGTGACGACGGTCGGCCGCGCCCTCGACAACGACCTCATCCTCGACGGCGGCGACGTCTCCCGCCACCACGCCCGCTTCGAGTACGCCGACGGCGCCCTCCGCCTGCTGGACCTCGGCAGCACCAACGGCACCCGTCTCAACGGCCGCCGGATCGAGGCCGAGACCGTCGGCACCGGCGACGAGATCGGGTTCGGCACCTACGCGCTCCGGCTCTTCCCCTTCGAGCCGGACGAGGGGTAGGCGGCAGACGGCAGGTGGCGGAAACCCGTTGTAGGGGCGATGCTTGCTGCGCCCGTGGCCTGGAGGGCCACAACGGGGTCGGTGGGCATTGTTGTCGGCCTTCGGCCGACGGGCGCAGCAAGCATCGCCCCTACGACGCCCGACGCCCGACGCCCGACGCCCGCCGCCCGACGCCCGACGCCCGACGCCTGTCGCCTGTCGCCTGTCGCCTGTCGCCGCTATCATCCCCTGCAGAGCGAATGAGCGACGCGGGAGGCGGCAGGCGGCGATGCCCGATCTCCGGTTCGAGGCCCTCGATTTCGACTGGTTCATCCTCTTGCTCCGGCTCCTCTTCGTCTTTCTCCTCTACTTCTTCCTCTACCAAGTCTTTCGCGTCACCCTGCGCGAGCTGGTCGCCCTCGCCGGCCGGTCGGCGGCCGCGCCTGGGGCCGCCCCCCGCGCCGAGGCCCGGCTCGTCGTCGTCGACGGCGCCGAGTCGGACGTGCCCCCCGGCGCCGTCTTCCCCCTCCGCCCCGTCACCCTGATCGGGCGCCACGCCGGCAGCACGATCGCCCTCGACGAGCCGTTCCTCTCGGCCGAGCACGCCGAACTCGCCTTCGACAACGGGCGCTGGTGGCTGCGCGATCTCGGCAGTACCAACGGCACCTTCGTCAACGGCGACCCCGTCACCGTTGCCACCGGCATTCGACCGGGAGACATCGTACAATGCGGCCGGATCAAGCTCCGCTTCGTTCCCTAGCCACCGCTGGCCCGCCGCCGGCGCTCGTCCGCCCGAGGATTGTGACTGTGCGACAGCCTGCGCTCCGCCGCGCCGCGCCGATCTTCCCTGCCTTCCCGAGCCGCGTCGGCCCGGCCGCGGGGCGCCGCCGGGCCGAACCGTGGTTCGGTCCGCTCCGCCGACCCGCCGCCCGGGCGCCCCGCCTCGCCGCCCGCGCCGCGCTCGGGCTCGCCCTCCTGATCCTCGCCCTCGCCGGCGCGCTCGGGCTCCTCCGCGTCGCCCACGCCGATCGCGTCTTCCCCGCGATCCAGGTCGCCGATGTCCCCCTCGGCGGCCTCACCCAGGCCGAGGCCGGGGCCGCGCTCGCCGCCCGCGCCGCCGCCG
>JBBSNJ010000287.1:0-5046 GCA_038232775.1 Thermomicrobiales bacterium | reverse complement strand
CGCGGCGCTCGCCCTCCTCGTTGCCTCCACGCTCCGACGCTGTGGGCACCGGACGCCGAGCTAGAGCCCGGCGAACAAGACGGCCGGATCGAGCGAAAAACCAGGGACCACCGTCGAGTGGACGACGCCCGCCGCCTCCGGCAAGCCCCCGTAGCGCCCTTCCCGCAGGGCAAACGCCGAGACCGTCCGGAATCGCGGGTCGACGATCCAATACTCCGGGACGCCGTACCGTTCGTAGAGCGCCTTCTTTCTGGTCTGGTCCCGGCGCCGCGTCGAGGGCGAGAGGATCTCGAGGATCAGGTCGGGCGCCCCCTCGACCGCCTTCTCGCCCACGATCCCGAGACGCTCGCGCGAAACGTAGACCACGTCCGGCACGGCGACCGCGGCAGGAGCGAACAGAACGCCGATCGGCGCGGCGAAGACTTCGCCGCCGCTGGCCTCGACGATGGGCCTGAACCGAAAGACCACGCGGATCGTCAGGCGCTGGTGCAGCGGGACCGGCGATGTGGTCACGACCAACTCCCCGTCGAACAGCTCGTGCCGGTCCCCTTCCCGCTCCTGGGGGATGAAGTCCAGATCGTCGTAGGTCAGCAACACCGCCGGCGCCGCGCTCGCCATCGTCCTCTCCTCTCCCGCCGCCGCTGCTTCGTCCCCCCAATTCTAGCGGGAGCGGGACCGCGGGCGGCGGCGGCTCGGGTAGCTCTCGGGTAGCTTCCTCTGCACGACCAGTCACGACCGATCCGAGGCGCGACGACCGCGGGTCGGCCCACTTCCCAGGCAAAGGATGGCGCCATGCAGCAGGCGGGCATCGCCGTCGCAGGGATCGACCTCGAGCGGCTGGGCCACGGGGTCGCGGGGGAGAGCGGCGCCGCCGAGGTGGCCCCGCGGCGGGGCAGCTCGCCCTCACCTGGCGCCGCTTCCGCCGGCACAAGCCGGCCGTCGTCGGCTTGGCGATCCTGGCGGTGATGTTCGCGACGGCGATCTTCGCCCCCGTCGTCGCCCCCTACGACCCGAACTTCCAGGACCGCGAGCTGGCCCGCTTCGGCGAGCCGGCGGCGCCCAGCCTGGCCCACCCCTTCAGCAGCGACAACCTCGGGCGCGACTATCTCTCCCGCGTCGTCTACGGCTCGCGCGTCTCGCTGACCGTCGGCTTCCTCTCGACCGGGCTCGCGATCCTGGTCGGCGCCGCCCTCGGCGCCGTCGCCGGCAACGCCGGCCGCTGGGTCGACGGCCTGATCATGCGCTCGGCCGGCGTGCTGCTGGCGTTCCCGCCGCTGCTGTTCCTGATGGCCGCCCTCTCGACCTTCCAGTCGCGCAGTGTGGGAGTCCTCTCGCTGGTGATCGGGGTCGTCGGCTGGATGCAGGTCGCCCGCCTGGTCCGGGGCGAGTTCCTGAGGCTGCGGACGCGGGAGGACACCGAGGCGGCGCGGGCGGTCGGCGCCTCGGCCCCGAGCATCGTCCTGCGGGAGCTGCTGCCGAACGCGCTCGGCCCCCTGATCGTCGCCGCCACGCTGGCGGTCCCGGGCGCGTTCCTGCTCGAGAGCACCCTCTCCTTCCTCGGCTTCGGCATCCAGCCCCCGACCGCGTCGTGGGGCAACATCCTCAACCGCGCCTTCCAGGAGATGCGCGAGTCGGGCGCCTGGTGGATCGGCGTCTTTCCGGGGCTGATGATCGCCCTCGCCGTCCTCGCCTTCAACTTCGTCGGCGACGGCCTGCGCGACGCCCTCGACCCCCACTCCCCTCTGGAGTAGCCGCCCTCAGCGCTCGACCGAGAGCGTTGGCGCTTCGCCGCGGACGATCCGGACCACCGAGCCTTCGCGGAGCTGGGCGGGGAAGATGACGAGGTTCCCCCCGCGTAGCCGGTGCAGGAGGGGACGATCATCCCTTCGACGCCGCGGGCAAGCGCGGCGCCGCCGAGCCATTGGGAGACGGTCGGCATCAGCCCCACGAAATCGGTGGGACGGCAAAGCTCCGGGGTCGAGGTTCCCGCCACCAGCGACACGAGGCAGTCCGGAAGCGAGCAACAGACGAGGACCGCTCCGAGCTCGACCCGAAATTCGGTCAGCCGGTACCCGCCACGGAGCAGCGGCAGCGCCTTTGGGGTGAGATGGCGGGCAAGTTCGCCCTGGGCGATGTGGGAGCGGAGGCCCAGGTAGAGGGTGGGCGAACCCCGACGATACCGACCGGGGTAGACGAGTGATCCGGTCGGATCGTCCGCGCGATACGTCCGTTTGTGGAACCGCCAAGCCGGCCCACCCCATGCCATCACCGGGCAGGGCGCGAGTGCCGCCGCTGACCACCGCTCCCGGTCGTCCCCGCCCAACGGCACCGCTTAGCGCTGGGGCGTCAAACGAATATGCCCCAATCTAGGGCACCGAGGGCGGCGTTAACGCGCTCGAAGCGCCCGCTCATGAGGGCCGCGATCAGCGTTTCCCCCCGAGGTAACGGCTGTCGCCGCGCAGTCAGGGGGCGACCCCCTTCCGGCGCGAACGTCTGGTGCAGACGCTCCCGGAGCTCGACCAACTGCTCCAGGCGTCCCCGCGTCGGCTGCTGTTCGAGCGTCGCCGCCACCCGCTCCGAGCGCAACACCGCTATCGGAACGGCCAGGATGATGGCGAGCTCTTGGTCGGAGAGGGCGAGGTCACGCCCAATCCCCTCGACCATCTGCCGGGCGCTCTTCGTCGGCGAATGAACCGGAACCGCCATCGCGTCACCTCAATCGGGAAAGCCCGGCCCCAATCGCGGCAATCTAGCATCTCGCGCCCAGGGAATCGGCGTCTTGCCGGGGCTGACGATCGCCCTCTCCGTCTTCGATCCTCGCTCGCAGCTGGCGTCGGCCGCTGCCCGACCGGAGGGAGGGGCACGCCGCCGCAGACCGCCAAATCCGGCCCGACTCCGCTTGACAGCCCCCGGTGGCGTCGGTAGCATGCCGGCGTCTCGGAGTTCTCCCTCCCCCCCGAACGAACGGTCAGGAGGTTGCCGCCGGCATCGCCCCTCCCCCAAACCCCGTCGGGAGGCCCGCGGTGGGCAGATCCGCCGCCGCCCCCCACCCTCACCAGCACCGGAGGTGGCGGCGTCGCCACCCGAATCGAGGAGGACGAAGATGAAGGTCAACGACGATCGCGTCCAGTCGCTCGTCCACGAGTGGGCCGCCGGCCGCCTTGGCCGCCGCGACCTGCTCAAGCGCGCCGCCGCGCTTGGCCTCTCGGCCCCGGCCCTCGCCGCCATCGTCGCCGGTTCGACCGCCGCCGGCTCGGCCGCCGCCGCCCTCCCGGCCGTCGTCGCCCCCGGCGCCCAGTTGAAGGAGGTCCCCCGCGAGCGGACCGTGATCGCCGTCCGCGGTGGCATCCAGGGCAAGTTCGACGAGGCCGAGATCTGGAACCCGTTCCTGCCGACCGGCAACCACCAGTTCGCCCTCCAGCTCCTCTACGAGCCGCTCGCCTTCTACAGCGCCTTCACCAACGAAACGACGATGTGGCTGGCCGAGAGCTACGAGTACTCCCCCGACTACCTCCAGCTGACGATCAAGACCCGGCCCGGCATCGCCTGGAGCGACGGCACCCCCTTCTCGGCCGAGGACGTCGCCTACACCTTCAACCAACTGGTCGCGGTCGGCTCCCAAGTCAAGTGGGGCGCCGACGTCCAGCAGTTCCTCGAGTCGGCGACGGCCACCGACCCGAACACGGCCGTCTTCACCTTCAAGGTCCCCGCACCGCGCTTCTTCGACTTCATCGCCTACAAGTTCGACATCGGCGTCTACATCGCCCCGAAGCACATCTTCGAGGGCAAAGACTGGGCGAGCTTCACCCACTTCGACATCGCCCAAGGCTGGCCGGTGACGACCGGCCCCTGGGAGGTCGTCTTCTCCTCGCCCGAGCAGAAGGTGCTCGACCGCCGCGACTCCTGGTGGGGCGAGGCGGCGGGCGTCGCCCAAATGCCCCAGATGGAGCGCTTCATCTACCTCCCCGACCCCGGCGAGCAGGGCCTGGCGACCGGCGTCATCGCCAACCAGTACGACATCACCACCGGCATCCAGCCGACCACCTTCCCGACCGTCTTCAACGGCAACGACGAGGTCACCACCTGGACCGGCCAGGAGTCCCCCTACGGCAACGTCGACTGGTGGCCGCACTCCCTCTACCTCAACAACCAGCAGCCCCCCTACGACGACCCGAACGTCCGCTGGGCGATCAGCTCCTACCTCGACCGCGAGCAGATCATCGACGTCGCCTGGTCGGGCGCCAGCCGGCCCTCGACCTTGTTCGTCCCCGATTATCCCGGACTCCAGCCCTTCATCGAGGCGGTCCAGCCGCTGCTCGAGGAGTACCCCCTGACCGCCTTCAACCCCGAGCGGGGGGACGAGCTCCTCTCGGCCCGGGGCTGGACGAAGAACGACGACGGCATGTGGGAAGACGAGACCGGCGCCCCGGTCGAGCTCGAGATCATCAGCTTCTTCGACTTCACCTCGGTCGGCCCGGTCGTCGTCGAGCAGCTCCGACGCGCGGGGATCGAGGCCAGCTACTCCGAGCCGCCCAACTTCTTCACCCGCTTCAGCGAGGGAGACTACACCGGCGGTCTCTTCGGCCACGGCGGCAGCTACGGGGCCGATATCTACTACTCGCTCCGCCTCTACCAGAGCGCCTCGACCAAGATCCCCGGCGGCCACCTCGTCAACTTCTCCCGCTGGCAGAACGACGAGTACGACGCGTTGGTCGACGAGCTCTACGGCATCAGCCCGACCGAGACCGACCGGGTGATGGAGATCTGGAAGCGCTGCATGGAGATTTGGATCCCGGAGAACCCGGACCTCCAGATCTCGCAGGGCCTCCACCGCCTGCCGATGAACACCACCTACTGGACCGGCTGGCCCACGCTCGAGGACTCCTACATCAACCCCGCCCACTTCCACCTGACCTGGGCGCTGGTGATGCACCGCCTCCAGCCGGCCCAGTAGCCCCGGCCGCCGCCCGCCCGGCGTCGTGCCGGGCGGGCGGGGAACCCGTCGGGGGCGCGGGGGGGGGGCGCGGCTTGGACGACCGGGCCGGG
>JBBSNJ010000286.1:0-5060 GCA_038232775.1 Thermomicrobiales bacterium | reverse complement strand
GGGCCCTTGCGGGCCGGGCGACAGGGGGCGGCGATCACGCCACCGGCCCTGCTCCTGGCTATTTCATCCAGACGCCAGACGCCATCTACGGAGTAGGGGCGATCGCTGCCGCTTCCCGCAACGGAGTCCTCACCCCCGACACCCTTACCCCGGTCCCGTGCGCGGGGAGCCAGCCCCACTCCCAGTCGCGGAATGGTTCATTCGGGCTCCGCATCAGCCGCCGTCCGCTCCGTAGCCGAGCTCCGCCAACACCTCCCGCGCCACCGCCGCCTCGTCCCAGGGCCGCTTCTCCCGCCCCCAGATGATGCTCCCCTCGTGCCCCTTCCCCGCCAGCAGCACGCAGTCGCCGGTCCCCGCCCACCCCAGCGCCCGCTCGAACGCCGCCCGGCGATCGACGACGCGGACGTAGGTCTCCCCCTCGCGGCCGCCGGCCGCCGCGGCCCCGGCCGCGATCGCGGCGATAATCGCCGCCGCGTCCTCGTGCCGGGGGTCCTCGCTGGTGAAGACGGCGAAGTCCGCCAACTGCGCGGCGACGGCCCCCTGCCGCGGCCGCTTCTCCACGTCCCGTTCCCCGGCGCTGCCGAAGACCACCGCCAGGCGCCCGCCGGGTTGCAGCCGGCGCAGCAGCCGCAGCACCTTCGCCAACGCGTCGGGGGTGTGGGCGTAGTCGACGACGACCGCGAACGGTTGCCCGGCGGCGATCGCCGCCATCCGGCCGGGGACCGCCGGCGCCCGGCCCAGTGCCTCGGCGATCGCCGGCAGTTCGACCCCGGCCGCCAGCGCGATCGCCGCCGCGCAGAGCGCGTTGGCGACGTTGAACTCGCCGATCAGCGGCAGCCGCACCGGAGCGGCTCGCCCCCCCGGCCCTTCCAACCGGAAGCGGCTCCCGGCGCCGTCCGAAACGACGTCGACCGCCCGCAGGTCGGCCGCCGCGTCGTGGACGGCGTACCGCAGGATCGAGCCACCCCCCCCGAACGCGAGCAGGGAGCGCGCCCCCTCGTCGTCGGCGTTGACGACCAGCGCCCCCCCCGCCGCCCCCGTCCGCTCGAACAGGATCCCCTTGGCTCGGCGGTAGGCCTCGACCGTCCCGTGGAAGTCGAGATGCTCGTGGGTGACGTTGGTCACGGCCCCGATCGCGAATCGGACCCGGTCCAGCCGATGCATCGCCAGCCCGTGGGAGGTCGCTTCCAAGATTCCCCAGTCGGAGCCGGCGTCGACCATCTGCCGCAGGTAGCGTTGGATGTCGGCCGATTCGGGAGTCGTCTGTCGCGTCTCGTGCGCCAGCAGGGTCTCGCCGACCCGGACCGCGACCGTCCCCACCATGCCGGTCCGGAGGCCGCCGGCCCGCAGCAGGTGGTCGACGAGGAAGGCAGTCGTCGTCTTGCCGTCGGTCCCCGTCACGCCGACGACGTCGAGCTCCGCCGACGGCTGCCCGAAGAACTCAGCGGCGACGTCGGCCAGCGCCGCCCGGCTGCTCGGCACGACGAGTTGCGGCACGGGAGCGGCCACCTCGCGCTCGACCAGCAGCGCCGCCGCGCCGCGCGCGATCGCGTCCGGGACGAAGGCGTGACCGTCGACGTCCCCCCCGACCAGCGCCGCGAACAGCGAGCCGGGCCGGACCAGCCGCGAGTCGTAGGCGACGTCGGAGACCACCGTCCCGCCATCCCCGACCAACCTGGCGCCGTCGGGGACGACGTCGGCGAGGCGGCACCGCCGCGGTCGCGGATCCCGCTCCATCCCCGCCTCAGCCGGCGAGCCGCAGCGCCCGCCGCGCGAGCGCCGGCAGGACGGGCACGTACCGCCGCTCCAGCGGCGGCGGGAAGGTCGCGATCCGCCCCCCGAATCGGACCTTGAACTCGTAGAGGCCGCGCCAGTCTTCGCCGCGCGTCCCCGCCAGCCGGTGCCCCTCGTCGACTTCGGTGCTGCCCGGGTCCTCGACCGGGATCCCCCACAGGTCGTACTCCCGACAGCCCCGCTCCCGAGCCCAGCGCATCGCCTCGAACTGCAAGAGGAACCCGGCGCCGTGCGCCCGCAGCCGGGTCGAGGAGGCGCCGTACATGTAGATCGCCAGCTCCCCGAACCGTGCCGCGATCAAGCCCGCCACCGGCCGCCCCTCGATCCAGGCGAACATCAGCACCGCGGCGTCGCCGAAGACCTGGAGGAAATCGGCGTAGTACTCCGCCGTGTGGACCGCGAACTGGTTGCGGCCGGCGGTGTCGCTGAGGAGACCGTAGAACGCGGCCTTGGCGGTGGGGGACGCCTCGGCCGCCGTCGCTGTCACCCCCCGCCGCTGGGCGAGGCGGATGTTGTAGCGCGTCTTCTGGTGCATCTGGTCAAGCAGGGGACCGTCCTCCAGCAACGGCACGAGCACGCTCCGCCCCGGCTGCACCCGAGCCGGGCCGCGGACGAAGCCGTGCCCCCGGTACCGACCGGCGAGCGGCAGCGGCGCGTCCGGCTCGACGATCAGGGAGAGCGCCCGGTGCCGCCGGCAGACCGCGTCCACCTCGGCCAGGAGCCGCTGGGCCGCGCCGGCGGTCGGGTTCGAGAAGACCGGACCCCGCGGCAGATAGCCGACGCTGACCGGTCCCCGGTGCCGGAACAGCACTTGGGCTTGGGCGACCTCCCCCCGCGCCTCCGACCGAACCCGCTCGACCCGCCAGCCGTGGCGTGTCTTGAACTCGCCCCACCGCCACGACTGCAACAGATGGCCGCCGCCCGCCAGCGCTTCGCGGTCCCAGCGAGCGGCGTCGCCGCTCGCCGGCGGCCCGCTGCCAGCGACGGCCGGAGCGGCGTCCCCGACCTCCGTCACGAGCTGGCTCGGAGCGGCTCTACGCTCGTCGCCGCCTCCTCCATCGCGGCCTCGATCAGCTCGACATCGCTCTCCGGCGCATCCTCGGCTTCGAGCAGGGCGCCCAACGTCCGCACCGCCGCCCGGCCCCCGATCACCCCCAAGGCCGCGATCGCCGCCTGGCGGACCTCGACGTCCTCATCCAGCACCAGCCCGGCCAGCTCGCCGACCGCCCGCTCGTCCTCGAGCAGGCCGCAGGCCCGCGCCGCCTCGTAGCGGACGTCTGCCTCCGGGCTCCGGGTCGCCGCCAGCAGCGCGTCGAGCCAGCGCGGATCGCGGCTCGCCCCCATCGCGTAGAGCGCGCCGGACCGCAGCTCGTCGTCGTCCTCCTCCATCGCCTCCAGGATCAACGCGGACAGCCGCCCGTCCTGGCCGAAGACGCCGGCCGACTCGAGCGCCCGCCGCCGGACGAGCCGCGCCTCCGTCCCGTCGGCCGCGATCCCGACCAGCGTCCGCTGGATCTCGTCCGCGACGGCGTCGTCCAGCTCCCCGACGGCGGCCCGCGCGGCGAACCGCGCCAACCCCTTGGCCGCCTCCGCCCGGACATCGAGCGACGGATCGTCCCCCGCCAGCGCCATCAGCCGGCCGGGGAGATCGTCCTGCTCGTCCTCCCAGAGCGCCGCCACCGCCAACTGGCGCACCGCCGCCGACTCGTCGCCCAACGCCAGCCGCAGCGCCCGCCCGAAGTGGACGTCCAGGCGCTCCTCCGCCAGGGCGTCCATCGCCCGGACGACCGCCTCCCGGCTCGACTCGGGCAGCGCCGGCCAGCCCGCCGCCCACTCGGCCGCGCGAGCGCGGTCGAGATCGGAGAGACCGGCGACGTCCTCGCCTCGGATCGGCCCCTGGCCCAGCTCGGCCACGATCGCCGCGATCGGGGGCGGCGGCGGCGGCGGGGCCGCGGCCCCGTCGGCGCTAGGGAGTCGTTCCGGGAACGTAGGTGTAGACATCGGTCCCTTCCGGGTCACGCGAGAACGCGCCCGTGTCGTCGTGCTCCAGGATCGAGCGCAGGAGCGCGGCCGAGACCGGCCGCTCGATGTTCGACCCCGCCAGCAGCGCATCGAACTGGGCCGAGTAGTTGCCGTCCCGGCTGGCGCCGATCCGCTCGAAGGCCGCCGCCACCACCGCCTCCGGCCGGCGGCGGGCCTTGTCGTCGAGCGGTTTGTCCCCGGCCAGATTGCCGAAGCGCTCTTCGGTCAGCAACATTCCCTCCTCGATACCGCAGGCGTAGGAGGTCGGCCGGAAGACGTAGCGTTGGGCGCGGCGCTCGTCGAGCTCGAGCAGGCGGGCGCTCTGTCCGCTCTCGGCCAGGTACTCGACCCGGTAGTGGCCGTCGTTCTCGGTCCGACTGAGCGAGACGATCGCCCCCGGCACCAGGTTCTCGGTGTAGAAGTCGTCGAGCCCGAGGATGAAGCCGCCGCGATTCGGCGTCGGGTAGCGCAACTCGACCAGATAGGTCGTGTAGACCTGCGGGCACTCGAAGGTCAGCACCGCGGCCCGCTGGTTCGGCACCAGCGGTGCCGGCAGCAGGGCTTGCAGCTCAGCGTCGAACGGCAGCAGCCCGTGCAGGTACTCGTAGAAGGTGAGCACCCGGTCGATCGAGGCCACCGAGCGCGGTTCGGCCCGCCCCCTCACCTCATCGATCAGGAAGCGGTAGTCGGTCCCGATCTCGTTCGGCTTGCGGCGGGTCGTCCCGATCTGGGGCAGCCCGGTGGTCGACCAGAACCGCTGGTCGGCCGTGCCGACGAACTCGAACTCGCGGTGCTCCCGCTGGAGCCGGACGTTGACCGCGAACCGGACCAGCTCGAAGTCGCCGCCGGCAGGCCGCGCCCCGAGCACGTCCTGGGCCAGGTCGACGTCGATCTTCGGCTGCTCCTGCTCCTGCAGGTAGTCCTTGAACCGCCGCAGGTCGCCCCGGCTGAAGCGGGGCACCCGGTCCTCCATCGACCACTGGTCGCCGAAGGTCGCCACCCGCGTGTCGGCCCGCAGCCGCTCCCGGATCGTCTCCGCCAGCTCCGCGTCGTCGACGCCGCTGACGTCGGTCAAGGCCGTGATCGGGACGGTGATCTTCCGCACCGGCGGAGCGGGCGGCGTCACCGGCGTCGCCACCGGCGGCGGCGGCGAGGCCGCCACCGGCGGAGTCGGTGCCGGCGCCGGGACGGCTGCCGCCGCTGCCGGCGTTAGCGGCTCCGGGGCCGGCGCCGGCGGCGCGACG
>JBBSNJ010000285.1:0-5079 GCA_038232775.1 Thermomicrobiales bacterium | reverse complement strand
TGCCCGAGATGAGCTGGCTCGACGGCGCCTTCGACACCCGCCTCCTCGACCGCGCCCGCCGCGCCGCCGAGGCCCTGCTCGCCGCAGACCCCGACCTAGCCCGGCCCGAGCACCGGCTGCTGCGGGAGCGGCTGGCCCAGTTCTGGGAAAAGGCCTCGCCGGACGTGCCGGTCTAGACCACCGCTCCTCCCCGCCCCGCGGCCAGTCCAGCGCCGTGGCGGAACGTGATCGTGGTAGCATCGTTGGGGACTAGCTCGCTCAGGACTCAGCAGACGGGAGGCCGGTTTGACGGAGCGCGCGAGGGACGCCGGCACCGCGACGGTCGCGTTGCGGAACGAGGAAGAGCGCGACTCGCGGGACGCTTTGGAGCGATTCTGGCACGTCGCCGAGAGAATCCGCGAGCGGAACGCCGACAAGACTCCCGACGAAGAGTTCGCCTCCATCGCGGCCGTGGTCGAGGAGGTTCGTCGGGAGCAGCATGATCGAGACCAGGCCAAGGGCGGTCGTTGACACGAACCTCTTCGTCAGCGGCACGATTCTCAAGCGGGGAAATCCCTATCGTCTCTTACTCGCCTGGCGCGCCTCGGCGTTCACGCTGCTGCTCACGGGGCAGCAACGGGAAGAACTCGAGGATGTCTTCGGCCGCCCAGCGATCACCGAACGCTACCGGATCAACCAAACGGAGGTCGAAGAGCTCCGCTCCGGCTTCGACGCCGCCGAACCGGTGGTACCGAGCGAGGCGGTCCCCGTCTACGTGCGCGACCCGAAGGACGTCAAGATTCTGGCGGCCGCCCTCGGTGGCGGCGCCGACTACCTTGTGACCGGCGACCAGGATCTTCTGGTCCTGGGCGGCAACCCACTCCTGGGTTCGCTCTCCATCGTCACCGTCGCCGAGTTCCTGAGGATTCTGGGCGATCCGGCGACGGTCGACGAGAATCCGGGCTGATCGCCATCGGGAGGCTCGTCGCCCACCGCGTCCGTCGTGGCTCGTCGGCCGAAGGTCTGCCCCCCACCCCTCCAAGCTGTGGTCCCCCCGGCATCAGGTCGTCGAGCCCCCGGTGTCGGCACCCGCCAGAGCGGCTTGCCCGAGATGAGCTGGCTCGACGGCGCCTTCGACACCCGCCTCCTCGACCGCGCCCGCCGCGCCGCCGAGGCCCTGCTCGCCGCAGACCCCGACCTGGCCCGGCCCGAGCACCGGCTGCAGCGGGAGCGGCTGGCCCAGTTCTGGGAAAAGGCGTCGCCGGATGTGCCGGTCTCGCCGCTTGCCGCCTCGCCCCAGCGGTCGCGCTGATCGGGCGGGGACGCAGCCCCGGTTCCCGAGCCGGAGCGATCGGCCAGCCGCGGCCGAGGTCGGCCCCCTTTCCCCGCGTCACCACGCTTCCCCGGGGTCGGCCCTCGCCGAGATCGCCGGTGGCGCGGCCCGGATCGTGCCATCCCGTCGCCGAACGCGGCCGCCGCTCGGGGTCGCGTCGATCGCCGTCTTCGCGGTCGGGGACGGACGGAAAGGAGAGCGCAAGCATGGCGACCCGCATCGGACCCGACAGCACACCAGCGTTCACGGCGGGGCTGCTGACCCGCCGGCGGTTGATCGGTCGCCTCGCCGCGGCCGGCTTCTCCGCGCCGGTCATCGCCGCGATCGTGACCGAGGGCGCCTGGGCGCAAGAGGCGACCCCGGTCGGGACCCCGAGCCCGGACGAGGTCCTCGCCTCGCTCGGCAAGGACCCGCGCCTGATCCCCCAGGGGACCACGAACTTCGAGACGCCGCTCGAACTGGTCGAGGGCCTGCTAACCCCGAACGACCTCTTCTTCGTCCGCTCCAACGGCCCGCTCTCGATCGACATCCCGCGCGACGAGTGGCGCCTGAACGTCAGCGGTCTGGTCAACCAGCCGCTGGAGCTCGCCTTCGCCGACCTCGAGGCGATGTCGCCACGGACGATCACCGCCTTCCTCGAGTGCTCCGGGGACAGCCGCTCCCGGTTCACCGACGTGCCCCGCAAGGTCGAGGGCACCCAGTGGGGCAACGGCGGGATCGGCAACGCGGAGTGGACCGGCGTCTCCCTGATCGACGTCTTGAACCAGGCCGGGGTCCGACCCGGCGCCGTCGACGTCGTCTCCCAGGGCGGCGACTTCCCGGAGATGCAGCGGGGGTTGCCGCTCGAGGTCGCGACCGACCCGGACGTGATGCTCGTCTGGCGGATGAACGGCGAGCCGCTGCCGGCGCCGAACGGCGGCCCGGTCCGCCTCCTGGTACCAGGCTGGGGCGCGATCGCCTCGACCAAGTGGCTCGTCGGCCTGGAGCTGATCGACCGCCCATTCGACGGCCACTTCAACGTCGAGAGCTACGTCATCCTGACCGAGGCCGGCGCCGTCCTGCGGCCGGTGCGGGAGATGCCCGTCAAGTCGGTGATCACGAACCCGGTGCCGGACGCCGAGCTGGCGGCGGGCGAGCAGACCCTCGCCGGCTACGCCTGGTCGGGCTACGGCGGCATCACCGGCGTCGAGGTCACCACCGACGGCGGCGTCAACTGGACCGAGGCCGAGATCGCCGAGGAGGCCGGCCCGCTGTCGTGGGTCCGCTTCCAGCACACCTGGGACGCGATCCCCGGCACGGCCCGGCTCGCGTCGCGCGCAACCGACCAGCGGGGCCTGACGCAGCCGGCCGAGCCGGAGTGGAACGCCAAGGGCTACCAGATGAACGGCATCTTCGAGGTGCCGGTCTCGGTCGGCTAGCGGGGCGCCCCCGACCCGGAATGATCGGGGACGCGCGCCGGCGGCGGAATACGACCGCCGCCCGCGATGGCCGTGCTTCGCCAGCCGCAACGGAGCGGTTGATCGCCTGGAGGTCCGGAAGGGGGCGCACCGGTGCGCGATGCCGTCCGTCGTTCTGCCCGCCCACCGAGTTTTGCTCGATACTAGCGGCCTCTGACGGTGCTGCCTGGCCCCGGCGGCGGAAGGAGGCTCCCCCTGGCTCGCGAGCGGATGCAGGACGGCGACGGTGGGCGGCAGCAGCCGGATCGCGAGCCGCGGCGGGGGTTGCCCTCCGCCGACTGCTGCCGCGTGCCCTCCCGGACAGCAGCGGCTTCGAGGGGAGCCGCTACCTCGGCAAGTGGCTGTTGCTGGGTCCGGTGATCGGCGTCGCCGCCGGCCCCGGCTCGGTCCTCTTCGGCTGGGCGATCGATCTCGCCACCGAGCTCTTCCTGGGCGGCGGCGGCGGCTACCTGCCGCCGGCGCCGATCGGCGAGGGTGAGCCGATCCTGCGGGCGATGGGCCGTCCCTGGCTGCTCCCGGTCGTGACCGCGCTCGGCGGCCTGCTCAGCGGCCTGATCGTCTTCCGCTTCGCTCCGGAGGCCGAGGGGCACGGCACCGACTCGGCGATCGACGCCATCCACCACCGCCGCGGCTTCCTGCGGCCCCGCGTGCCGCCGGTCAAGCTGGTCGCCTCGGCGATCACGATCGGCTCCGGCGGCTCGGCCGGACGCGAGGGACCCGCCGCCCAGATCTCGGCCGCGGTCGGCTCGCTGCTCGGGCAGCGGCTGCGGCTCGACGTCGGCGACCGGCGGATCGCGGTCGCTGCCGGGATGGGGGCGGGGATCGGCGCCATCTTCCGGGCGCCGCTCGGCGGGGCGGTGATGGCGGCCGAGATCCTCTACATCCACGACTTGGAGGTCGAGGCGATCATCCCCGGCTTGATCGCCTCGATCGTCGGCTACAGCGTCTTCGGGTCGATCATCGGCTGGGAGCCGATCTTCGGCGCCCAACCGGAGCTCGGCTTCGAGAACCCCCTGACCCTCGTCTACTACGCCGCCCTCGGGGTCGCCTGCGGTCTGGTCGGGCTGCTCTACGCCCGCTCGTTCTACGGCATCGCGGGCATGTTCCACCGGCTGCGGCTGCCGCCCTGGCTGAAGCCGGCGCTCGGCGGCCTCTTGGTCGGCCTGCTCGGGCTCGGCATCGGGGGCGCGGTCCACACCGGCTACGGCTGGGTCCAGCTCGCGATGTCGGAGGAGCTGCTGACGCTGCCGCTGTGGGTGGTGCTGGCGCTCCCCTTCGCCAAGATCGTGGCGACCTCGCTCTCGCTCGGCTCCGGCGGCGCCGGTGGCATCTTCGGGCCGGGGATGGTGATCGGCGGCATGCTCGGCGCGGCCTTTTAGCGGCTCGGCCAGGGGCTGCTGCCGCAGTTGCCGCCGACGCCGGCCCCGTTCGTCATCGTCGGCATGATGGCCCTCTTCGGCGGCATCGCCCACGCCCCGCTGGCGGTGATGCTGATGGTCGCCGAGATGACCGACAACCTCTCCCTGCTCGCCCCGGCGATGGTCGCCGTCGCCCTCTCGACCGCCTTGGTCGGGGACGAGACGATCTACCGCAGCCAACTGCCCGACCGCGCCAGTCGCCGGCCCACCGGTTCCGCTTCAGCTTCCCGCTCCTCTCCTCGCTGCTGGTCCGGGACGCCATGCGACCACCCCCCGACGGCGCCTCCGCCCCGCCGCGGGGAGGGGACCACGGCGGCATCGCGCTCCCGCCCAACGCCTCGTTGGACGCCGCCCTGGAGGCGCTGACCGAGGGGCGGGCCAGCGCCGCCCCGGTCGTCGAGGGCGGCACCATGATCGGCTGGCTGTCGGTCCGCGACGTGATGGCCGCCTACCGCGCCGCGCCCGACCGCGGCACCCGCCGCCTCCGCTCGCTGACCCCGGCGACCACCCTGTTCGAGGTCCGCCTCGGTCGCGCCTCGCCCCTCGCCGGCCGCGAGCTGCGGGAAGCGAAGTTCCCGGCCCAGACCTTGGTCGTCGCCATCACCCGCGACGGCGACGCGATCTTCCCCGCCGGCACCACCCAGATCGCACCCGGCGACATCCTCTCGGTCATGACCGACCCCTCGAGCGAGTCGGCCCGCCGCGCCTTCCTCGACGAGCCCCCGAGCGCTGCCGAGGGCAGTAGTCAGTAACCAGACGCCAGACGCCAGACGCCAGACGCCAGACGCCAGACGCCAGACGCCAGACGCCAGACGCCAGACGCCAGACGCCAGACGCCAGACGCCAGACGCCATTCGGAGTTCATACGGAATCCGGGTGGATCGTGGGTGAT
>JBBSNJ010000284.1:0-5088 GCA_038232775.1 Thermomicrobiales bacterium | reverse complement strand
CAGTGGGCGGACACGGAAGCGTTCGGCGTACCGGGGGCGGCGGGGATGCCGAGCTAGCGGCCGGTCAAGGGGGAACTAGCAACCCGGCTCGCAGGGCCGGGACGACGCGGACGTCGCCTTGAACGGGCATGGCGGGGAAAGCGGACGAGGCGCTGGAATGGGGTGATCGACCGTCCGACCGGGGCCGGAACCGCCGCGGTCAGCGGTCGAGCCGGCGGCGGCGGTGGTCGCCGCGAGGGAAGGGAAGGGAGCACTCGATGGCGGAACAGCACCCGTTGGTCGGTTCGTGGCGGGTCGCGGTCAGCCTCCCCGGGGCCGGGGTGGTCGGGACCAACCTGGCCCAGTGCGGCGCGGATGGCACCATGACCGTCGCCTTCCCGACGCCGGTGCCGGCGGCGGCGGGGCAGGGGCACCGGCTGGAGCACTACACGACCGCAATCGGGAGCTGGGTCGCGGCCGGTGGGCGGCGAGTGGCGATGGTCTTCGTCAGCCTGGCGGCAGACGAGAACGGCGCCCCGATCGGCGCCCACACCGTCTCGGCCGACGTCGAGCTCGACGCCGCCGGCGCGGGCTGGAGCGGTCCGTTCCGGATCGACGTCACCTCGCCAGCCGGGGAGGCGCAGGGCGACTTGTCGGGGACGGTCGCGGCGACCCGGATCGTGGCACGTCCGGGTCGGGCGTCGTCGCCGTCGCAGGGCTCCTGATCGGGATGTCGGCGGCTCACCGCGGCGTCGCCTCCCCCTTTCCTCCCAGTCGAGCGACGCAAGGATGCCGGGAGTGAGGGCTTCGCTCCGGGAAGCGGAAGCCATTACGCTGCGTCCGCATCAGTGTCAGCAGTCCGGATCAGCGCGGGCTCCCATGGCCCAGCTTGGGCCACCTTGACAACCCCCGCCGACGCGGTTTAATGCATGCTCGCCGGGCGGAGTTGCCCGGCAAACCCTGCCACGCCGAGCAAAGGAGCCACGCGATGCGCAACCACCGGCTAGGACGCTCCGGCTTCTCCCAGCGGCCGACCACCCGACGCTCCGTCCTCAAGGCGATGGGCGCCACGACCGCCCTCGCCGCCGCCACCCCCTTCTTCCGCGACGGCGCCGGAGCGGCGACACTGGTCCAGACGCCGCCCACCCGCGACATCAGCGGCACCAGCCTCAGCATCCTCCTCTGGAGCCACTTCGTCCCCCGCCACGACCTGTGGTACGACCTCTTCGTCAAGGAGTGGGGCGAGGCCAACGGCGTCGAGACCCAGGTCGACCACATCAACACCGCCGACGTCCCGACGGCCCTCGCCGCCGAGATCAGCGCCGGCGAGGGCCACGATCTGATCGAGCACCTCGCCTCCCTCGCCCAGTACGAGAAGAGCGTGCTCGACCTGACCGACGTCGTCGAGGAGGCCAATCGCCGCCACGGCGACCAGCTCGAGATGGCCCGCCGCAACTCCTTCAACCCGACCACCGGCGTCTACTACGGCTTCTGCCACGGCTACGCGCCCGACCCCGGCAACTTCCGCCAGAGCCTCTGGGAGGCGGCGGGGATGCCGGGCGGCCCGACTTCCTGGGATGAGCTCCTCCAAGGCGGCGCCCAGATCAAGGCCGAGCAGGGGGTCCAGATGGGCCTCGGCATGTCGAACGAAGTCGACTCCCGGATGGCCGCCCAGACCCTGATGTGGGCCTACGGCGCCCGCATCCAGGACGAGAATGAGAACGTCGCGATCAACTCCCCGGAGACGATCGCCGCCGTCGAGTACATGGCCCAGCTCTTCCAGGAGGCGATGACCCCCGAGGTCTTCGGCTGGAACGCCGCCAGCAACAACCAGCTCCTGGTCGCCGGCCGCGCCTCCTACATCCTCAACTCGATCTCCGCCTACCGCACGGCCCAGAAGGACCAGCCGGAGGTCGGCGAGGACATCACCTTCACGACCCCGATCGTCGGCCCGTCCGGCCCCGACGGCGCCCTCGCCCACGGCCACGCCGTCTTCATCGACATGATCCCGAACTACTCCCCGAACGCCGACACCGCCAAGGAGTTCCTGCTCCATCTGGTCGCCAACTACGAGCAGGCGACCGAGCAGAGCGAGATCTATAACTTCCCGGCCTGGCCCTCGACCGTTCCCCAGCTCCAGCAGGAAGGGGGCTGGCTCGAGGACGACCCCTACGGCTCGCAGCCGCAGGACAAGCTGGCGCTCCTCAGCACCGCCAACGAGTGGACCACTAACCTCGGCCACCCTGGCCCCGCCAACGCCGCCATCGGCGAGATCTTCAATCTGCCGCTGCTGCCGAACATGATGGCCCGCGTCGCCCAAGGGCAGCAGAGCGCCGAGGAGTCGGTCGCCCAGGCCGAGCAGGAGGTCAACGAGATCTTCGCCAAGTGGCGGGCCGAAGGGCTCATGGGCGGCGGTCAGTAGTCAGTAGTCAATGGGCAGTAGCCAGTGGGCGGTGGGTGGTGGGCAGTGACGGAGCATGACATGCTGAGCGATGCGGTTCGGCGGGCACGGAGCGTCACTGCCCACTGCCCACCGCCCACTGCCCACTCCTAGATGGCCGCCGTCGAAGTCCGCGGCCTCAGCAAGCGGTTCGACGGCACCGCCGCCGTCGACGGGATCGACCTCGCCTCGACCGACGGCGAGTTCCTCGTCCTGCTCGGCCCCTCCGGCTGCGGCAAGACGACCCTGCTCCGGATGATCGGCGGTCTCGAGCCGCCGACCGAAGGCGAGATCTTGATCGGGGGGCGGGTCGTCACCGACCTGCCGCCCCGCGCCCGCCAGATCGCGATGGTCTTCCAGAGCTACGCGCTCTACCCCCACATGACCGTCTTCAACAACATCGCCTTCCCCTTGCAGGCCGCCAAGCTGCCGAAGGAGGCCCAGAAGCAGAAGGTCGGCTGGGCGGCCGGCATCCTCGGCATCGACCACCTCCTCGCCCGCAAGCCGCGCCAGCTCTCCGGCGGCCAGCGGCAGCGGGTCGCGCTCGCCCGCGCCCTCGTCCGCGAGCCGAACGTCTTCCTCCTCGACGAGCCCCTCTCCAACCTCGATGCCCAACGCCGCGCCTCGGCCCGCGACGAGCTCCAGCAGTTCCAGCGCCGCGTCGGCACCACCACCGTCTACGTCACCCACGATCAGGTCGAGGCGATGGGGATGGGCGACCGGATCGCCGTCATGGAGAGCGGGCGGATCCGACAGCTCGGCACGCCGCAGGAGATCTACGACGAGCCGGCCGACACCTTCGTCGCCACCTTCCTCGGCTCGCCGCCGATGAACCTGATTCCCGGTCCCGACTCCCATCAGCTCCTCGGCTTCCGCCCCGAGCACTTCGCCCCGGTCGGCGCCGAGCACCGGGACGACGCCGTCTGCTTCCCCTTCCACGTCCACCGCCTGGAGTACCTCGGGGCCGAACGGCTCCTCTACGGCGAGGTCACCGGCGCCCGCACCGTCGCCCGCTTCCCCTCGACCGCCCCCGACTCGGTCGAAGTCGGCGCGACCACCGACTTCGCGGTCCACCGCCGCGACCTGAAGCGCTTCGATCAGGAGACCGGACTCCGCCGGGAGCCGGCGCCCCTGGAGGTGGCGTGAGCGCCCCGTCCGTCGCCGCTCCCGCCGCCACCAGAGCAGAACGCCGCCGCTACTGGCTCGACCGCGAGGGAGTCCTCGGGCCGCTCCTCCTGCTGCCGACGGTCGCCTACATCCTCGCCCTGGTCGGGTTCCCCTTGGTCCTCGCCATCCTCTACAGCGTCAGCAGCGCGACCGTCGGCGACCAAAGCTTCGACTTCGTCGGTCTCGCCAACTTCCGCCAGATCATCGGCGACCACACCTTCCGCACCGCCCTTCGCAACACTGTCCTCTTCACCGTCGCCTCCCAAGCGGTGGTCCTCGTCCTCGCCAACCTCCTCGCCCTCGTCCTCTCCGCCAACTTCCACGGCAAGCGTCTCGTCCGCTTCCTGGTCATGCTCCCCTGGACGACCCCGATCGCCCTCGGCGTCCTCGGCTGGCTCTGGACCCTCGACAACGTCTACAGCCCGATCGACTTCGTCCTCCGCCAAACCGGGCTGCTCGGCCCCAGCGTCGGCCCCTTCCGCGTCGACAACCCCCTCGCCGACGCGGTTCGCGCCCTCGGTCTCGGCAGCACCCTCGGCACCGGCTCGAACGTCCTCTGGCTCGCCAAACCGACGCTCGCCCAACTCTCGGTCCTGATCGTCCACGTCTGGCGGACGCTGCCCCTCGCCACCGTCATCCTCCTCGCCGGCCTGACCGCCATCCCGCAGGACGTCAAGGACGCCGCCAACGTCGACGGCGCCGGCTTCTTCCGCCAGCTCTTCTACATCCGCCTCCCGCTGCTGCTCCCGATCATGGCCGTCGCCTTCCTCTACGGCGTCGTCTTCACCTTCACCGACATGACCATCCCCTACATCCTGACCAACCGCGGCGGCCCGGTCGACAGCACCCAGGTCCTGGCGAGTTGGGCCTTCATCAAGGGGATCGAAGGGGGCAGCCTCGGTCAAGGCGCCGCCATCGCCATCTTCCTCTTCCCGGTCATGGCCGGCGTCGCTGCCCTCATGCTCCGCCTCGCCCGCCGCACGGAGACGAATTGATGGCCGCCCCCATCTACCAACCGGCCCTCCCCGACGCCGCCGACCTCGACGCCGAGCGCCGCCGCGCCCGCGTCCGCCGGGCCGGCGCCCGCGGCGCCCTCTCCTCCGCCGCCACCTTCTTCACCCTCTTCGCCGCTCTCCCCTTCGCTTGGATGCTGCTGACGGTCTTCAAGCAGAACACCGACCTCTACGATCCGAACCGGAACCCGTTGCTCTACAACGACCCGCCCACCCTCGCCAACATCCGCCTCCTCTTCGAGCAGACCCAATACGCGACCGTCATCCGCAACACGGTCGTCGTCTCCGTCCTGGTCGTCCTGATCACCCTCGTCGCCACCGTCCCCGCCGCCTACAGCCTGACCCGCCTCGCCGGCCGCTGGGGCGAGAGCCTCGGCATCGCCATCTTCCTCGTCTACCTGATCCCCCCCACCCTCCTCTTCATCCCCATCTCCCGCGTCGTCGCCGAGCTCGTCATCCGCAACACCTGGTGGTCGATGTTCTTCGTCT
>JBBSNJ010000283.1:0-5096 GCA_038232775.1 Thermomicrobiales bacterium | reverse complement strand
TATTGGGTGACGAGCTCGTTCCAGTGCCAGTACCAGCCGCGGCGGCGGGTGTCCTCGCCGGCGCGGACGGCGGCGCCGTCGCCGACGGCGAGGCCGGCGACCGAGCCGCGGGTCTCGGGGTCCGGCCTCTGGTCGGGGTGGCCGGGGCCGTCGGCGGCCCCGCCACCGGGGCGGGCGGCGACCTCCCGAGGCGAATCGGACCCCGAACCCCGGGCCTCGCGACTCCGCTGCCGGGTCACGAGCGGTCTTGACCCGCCCGCGTGGGCGTGGCTAGAATGCGGCGGTCGCCAGGGTACAAACAACCCTCCCTCGGCGGGGACAACGGCGGCGGGTTCTGGTTCGGCGCTCCGGCGCCGGCGGCGCGAGCAGGCGGTTTGGCGACGGTCCGCTCGGCCTTCGGCTTCAGGCGTCGGGGGGCTTACCCCCTTCGGTCACGACAAACGACGGGTTCCGGGAAGGGTCGGCGTTGGCGCGCCGGCCTTTTTCGTTGCCCGCCGGGGCGATTCCCTGGCCGCGGCGCCTGGTCGGGAAGCGCGTTGGCGCACGCCCCTCCCCGGTCCCCGCGGCGGTCGCTCGCCCGCTGTCATCCACTCGATCCCGTTCCTCCTCACCCCAGACGCCTGACGCCTGACGCCTGACGCCTGACGCCTGACGCCTCATGCTTGACGCCTCCGTCAGCGCCCGAGGCGCTCGCGGATCTGCTTGATCGCGAGCCCCTCCTGGCGCCAGCCGAGGATCGCGCGCAGGGTCGCCAGCTCCGCCTCGCCGAAGAGGAGGTAGCCCCCCTCGGTCCGGGTGGTCGGGCGGACGAGGCCTTCGCGCAGGTAGAAGTCCATGTGGGTGCGGGGGAGGCCGGTCGCCCGCCGCAGGTCGCTGGTCAGGTAGAGGCGGCCTCCCGCCGCGGCCGGCGACGGCCGCGGGGTCGCCGCCGGGTCGACGTCGAAGAGCGGGAGGGTGGGCTGGCGGGCCAGATCGGAGCGGTCAGTCATCGCCGGTTCGACTCCCTGCTCGCTGGGCGGGGGACGGCTGCTCGGCACTGGCGGCGGCCGCACTGGGCGCGTCCACTCTGCAAGTGCATAGCGGAATCATAGCCGGTGACAGGAGGCGAAGTAAACGGGTTGCCGCGGAGTCATCTCTGTCAACGCTGTGCCAAGGCCGATGTGGCGTGGTTGTCACAGCGTTGACACGGATGGTGCCTCAGTGGCGAAGCTTGCCAGGCTGTCGCCGGCGACCTTCGGGGAGCGGTGTCGGGCCGACACGGGTTGGGGCGAGGCGCGGATTGCCTTCCGGCGACGTGGGAGTCGGGGGAGGAGGTGCCGCCCGACGCCGGCCCGCCGTCTCCTTGGCCCAAGATAGGGTCGCGCCGCTCGCCTCGAGATCGGTCGAGGTCGACGAGTCGGCGGAGACGGGCCACTCGTCCACGGTTTCGACCTCCGCGCGCACTCGATCCCTCGGGACTGCACCGGAGAGGGGCAGGGGGGAGCCGAAGCCGCGCTCTTCGGGAGATGCTGCGGGCGGTGGCGTGGGCGACGAAGGCAGTGGGGGAAGCGGGGATGCCCGACTGGTCAGGCGGTCGTGGCCGGCCCGACGCTGCTCTTGCTCGTCGCTACGTCCCCGGTGCCTGCGGCGTCGGCCAGGGGGAGGTGGCAGCCGCGGCGCGGCGGTAGTTGGCGTCGAGGGCGGGCTCCAGCAGCCGCAGGGCGGCGAGGCGCCGCACCATCTCGCTGACCTCCTTCGCTTCGGCCGCGGTCAGGGGGCGGCCGAGCAGATCCGCCTCGCGGTAGGAGAGCCACTTCTTGACGACCTGGTAGCCACCGATGATGAACCCCCAGACGTTGATCGGCACGTTGCGCCAGAGGGCGTCGTCGTTGAGGAAGATGTCGGTCGTCGTCTCGCCGAGCCGGGCAATGGCGTCGTTCGGGTCGAGGCCGAGGGCGAGCGCGCCCTGGCGGATCGCGGCCTCCTCTTCCGGCGCGTAGGCGCGCTCGACCAGCCGGCCACGGCCCGGCATGGTCACGCCGGCGCGCCCAGCGTGACCCCAGCCGGCGGTCACGGCCAGATCGCCGGCGTCGGGGTCGAGCTGCTTGCCGGCGGCGCTGGCGATGCCGCCGATCCGCCGCAGCTCCGGCCGGAGGGCGCCGCTGGTGACGCCCGGCACGGGCGACTCGGTGTCGAGCAGGGCGGCGACCTCCCGGCCGAGCGCGGCCGAGGCGAGCAGGGTTCCCTTGTCGGCGGGGAGGGGGATGCGGGGCCAGTCCTGGCGCAGACCGTCGGCGTGCTCGCTCAGGTAGGCGGGCGCGTAGCCGATGGCGAGGGCGTGCATCCAGATCAAGCCGGCGCTCTCGGCGTCGGCGTCCGGATCGGCGTCGCCGAGGGCGGTGAGGTAGGCGCGAGCGGCGGGGGAGAGGTTGGCGCTCGGCCTATCGCTCTCGTCATCATGCCGCGAGAAGAGGCCAGGCTGCCACTGATCATTCGCACCTGATGACACGGGATCTCGGAGGCGGATCGGTATTGCAGCGACATTAGGCTTGAGGAAGTGGTAATCAGAAAGGCCAGAGACGTAGGCGAGCGGGGAACCTTCCGCGGCACTCGCGGGCTTGAATCGACTCACGATGAAGCTGTTCTCTTCCCAAACCTGTGCGAAATAATCAGGACGGTGGCGACGCCAAATGGGACGAAGCGAGGTGTAATAGCACCACTGGTTGTCGAATGGTCGCATGGCGTATCGGACCACGTTTGCCGTTTTGAACAGTTCTCCTTTCGCAAGGGCGCTGCGTCGTACCTCTGCGGCAGGAAAATCGACGTAGGTATCGGTCAGAGCCCCGTGTTCCGCTTCCAGGGTTTGCCAGGATACAGAGGAATCAAAATATCGAATTAAGCGACGGCTTAGCTGCTTGGGATCGTCATCAATCAAGGCTTTGCGACGATCCTCGGCTAGACCTTGATACATCGTGCCGGTTGAAAGGGCAATCAGCAAAGGCCAGCTCGCATAATCGCTTAACCCACCTGTAGGACGGAACGAGTACCGGTTCGACGCCGAAGGAGTCGCGGCTTCATACACCCTATCGACACCGGCGTTGTCGAGAGTCCCCAACAAATCCTCGCGCTTCGTCGTCCCCCAGAACTGCCGAAAGCGGACGGTCGGCTCCGGGTCGCGCTCCGGCTTGCGGACCATCAGGCCGACGGCGGTGCCGACGCGGATGCCCGCTCGATTGGCGGGGGTCGAGAAGACGGAGGGGTCGGGTTTGCCCTCGGGGGTCAGTTTGCCGGTCTCGCGGCTGTCGCCGTTGAGGGAGTCGAACCAGAGGGCGTCGAACTCCTTGAGGAAGCGTTGCCGCATGACGACGAACGAGGGGTCGCTCAGGTAGGAGAAGTTCGAGATGTAGCAGACGATCCCCTGGCCGGTCTGCTCGGCGATGCGGCGCTCGGCGAGGCGGAAGAAGCGGACGTAGAGGTCGTCCAGGTTGAACTTCTTGATCCCCCAGCCGCCCTGGGCGACGGGCGTGTTCAGGCCGCGCTTGTACGGCTCGACCAGCCCCGCCTCCTGCCGCGGGCTGACCCCGGCGAAGGCGTTGTAGGGCGGGTTGCCGAGCACCACCAGCACCCGCCGCTCCCGCTTCACCTCCTCGGCCGCGTCCCGCTCCTGCTCCAGCTCCGGAAAGGCGAGCAGCTTCTGGGTCGCCGCCGGCGGTTCGTCCCAGCCGGTTAGGGCGTTGGTCAGGAAGACGCCGGCCCGCTCGCCGGCCGCCAGCGGCGCGCCGAGCCCTTGCAGCAGGAGGCCGAGCTGGAGGTGGGCAACGACGAAGGGGGCCGGCAAGATCTCGAAGCCGAAGACGCGCCCGATCGCCGCCCGCTTCAAGGTGTGGGCCGCCAGCGCGTCGTCGCCGCGCTCGGCGAGGGTGCGGCCGATCCGGCGCAGGACCTCGACCAGGTAGCTGCCGGTGCCGGTACAGGGGTCGAGGACGACGACGTTGGGGTCGGCCAGGCCGTCGGCCAGCCCCAGCTCTTCCCGGAGCACGGTATCGACCCGCTCCACCATGTAGCGGACGATCTCGGTCGGCGTGTACCAGACACCGAGCTGCTTGCGCAGCGCCGGGTCGAACTGTTCGAGGAAGGGTTCGTAGAAGTACTGGACCGCCTCCCCTTCGTCGAAGGCGGCGAAGAACCGGTCCCGATCGACCCGGTTCAGCGCCGCCTCCGTCCAGTCGAGCACCTCGACCAGGCCGAGCGACTCGACCCGGGAGCCCATCGCGATCTGCTCGAAGAGGGCGCGGATCATCGGCACGCGCAATTCGTACTCCGCGTCGTGCCAGTTGAAGCGGGTTGCCGATGCCGGGGGGTGCCGCTTGCTCCAGAGCACCCAGGCCGAGAAGACGCCGTAGAAGAGGGTTTGGACGAGGGTGGAGCGGAAGAACGCTTCCCCCTGCTCCCCCTCGAACCGCAGGCCGAGCGCTTCCTCCATCGCCGCCCGCAGATTGCCGAGCGCCGGCATCTTGGCGCGATCGACGCGAGTCTTCGCGTCGCGGGCGTAGGAGGCGAGGAACCAGGCGACGTCCTTCGGCGTGGTCAACGGGGCGGCGTGGAGCATCACCCGCTTCAGGTACTCGGCGAACGCCTCGCCGTGGTCGGCGACGATGGCGTCGACGTCGCTCGCCCAAAAGGTCTGCTCGCCCACCGTCAGCTTGTACCGTTCGAGGATCTCGAGATCGCCGTCGGGGTCGCGCCCGACCAAGGCGAAGTCGCGCAGGTTGGTGACCAGCACCTGGCCGTAGCGCTGCCAATAGGTGCGGACCTGCTCGGAGCGGAGGATGGCGTCGAGGTCATCCCCGGTCCCCTTGACTTCGAGGACGCCGCGCGCCGGGGTCGGCCCGTGGTCGAGCTGGCGGTCCGGCTCGACGTCGCGGAGCTGGTCGGGGGTGAAGAAGCCGCCGTCGGGGAGTCCGGCGCCCTGGTTGCGGACGTTGATCTCGCACTGGACGCGCGGCTTGAGGCCGCAGCCAACGGTGTTGAAGAGGGTCTTCAGGGCGGGGTAGTGGGAGGTCTCTTTGACGATCGCGCCCGAGGCGCGGGTGGCGCGCAGCTCGCGGAGGTAGGTC
>JBBSNJ010000282.1:0-5099 GCA_038232775.1 Thermomicrobiales bacterium | reverse complement strand
GGCACCCGCCCGACCGTCAACGGCGGCCCCCGCCTCGTGGAAACCCATCTGCTCGACTTCGACGGCGACCTCTACGGCCGAACTCTCCGGGTCGACCTGCTGGAGCGTCTCCGGGCCGACGAGACGTTCGACTCCCTGGAGGCGATGGTCGGCCAACTGCAGCGGGACGAGGCGGCGGCGCGGGCGGTGCTGGCCGGCGCCGCGGTGGGGCCGCACGGATGATGCGACCTTCGGGTAATGCCTTCGACTACCCGGAGAGATGCCCTCATCCCCGACCCCTTCCCCCGGTCCCGTGCGCGGGAGAGGGGAGCTTATTCCGCTCCCGAGAGCGGAACGGTTTAACCGAAGTTGGGATGAGGACATTGGGGGAGCGTTCAAGGAGGGGGTGCGATGGCAGGCGCCGCGGGCGGATCGTGGGGTGGTACGCTGCCACGAGGGAAGCGCCGACACGAGGGTCGCGTACCGGAGGCGCCAAGCGGATCCCGAGCGGATCGATAGCCGCGGTGAGGGCGGGGACGTCGACGTCGCGGGCGGCGTGAAGCTTGGCGCGGCTGCCCGCCCGTCGCGACCAGACGGAGACCCTTCGCGCATGGCGGACGGCGCTCTCGAAATCCTGCGGGCCTTCGGTATCGGGCGAACCGAGCTGAGCGAGCTCCCCGACGGCACCTCCGGCGCCGTCTGGAAAGTCCACGACGCGGGTCGCTCCTACGTCCTGCGGCGCCACGATCAGCCGCGACAGCTGGCCGCTCATGTCCACTCCGAGCTCGCCTGGCTCGACGCCCTCGGTGAGGACGCGACGCTCCCGACGACGGTGCCCGTCCGGCAGGCGAACGGGGAGTTGGCCCCGATCGGCGAGACGGAAGCGGACGGGGAAACGCGCGCGCTCTGGACGCTGTTGCAGTGGGTAGATGGGGCAACGCTCGGTCGCCTGCCCGACGGGCACGAAGCCGGGCTGATTGGCTCGATGCGGGCGGGTCTGCACCGACGCGCCAAGAGTTGGTCGCCGTCGCTCGGCTTCGCTCGCCCCGTCTACGACGGTGCCCACTTCGAGCGGGCGGCGCCGACGCTCGCCGTGCAGACCAGCGGGCTGTTGGACGCCCGCCCGCGCCGCGACCTGGACCTCGCCCTGCGGGGCAGCGTCGATGTCCTCGCCCGCCTCGGGCGGGACGAGGCGCGGGTTGGCCTCATCCATGCCGATGTTCACGACGGCAACGTCGTCTACACCGGTGAGCCGAGGCGGGCGGGCGTGATCGACTTCGAGCGGTGCGGGTTCGGCTGCTGGGCGCTCGATCTGGCGATGCCGATGCACTATCTGACCGACGCCCCGCACGGTCCGCTGGCGGCGGCCTACGCCTCGAGCTTCGGGCTGACGTCCGAAGCCGAGGACGCGCTGCCGAACCTCCGGTTCCTCGCGGCGATCGACAACTTGGCGATCCTCTCGATCATCCCCGCCGGGGCCGAGTTCATCCCGGCCGAACTCGCGCTCCTCACCGCCCAGGCAGAGCGTCTCCTGGGCTGAAGCCTGCCGGCGGGGGCAGCGCGTCCTCCGGACGATCGTCGCCACCCGGAGGGTTGCTCGGATGGGGAGCCGCGCGGGGCGACGGGGGAGGGGCGCGGCGACGCGCTCGGCGCGCCGGTGGGCGCCATCCCCGGTCGTTGATCGTGCAGACCCGCCCGAATCGCCCGCATGACCAGATGCCCGCTCTCCGCTCGGCGTAGAATCGTTCGACACGGGGGCGGTGCCAATCCCGACCTCGATCGACCCAGGGAGGCGAGCGGTGCGGCGAGCGATGGTGGCGAAGTGGCTGGCGGCGGCGGCGGCGGCCGGGATGTTCCTCGTCCTGCTGATGGGGGCGACGGTCACCACCACCGGCTCGGGCGAGGGGTGCGGCCGCTCCTGGCCCCTCTGCCACGGCGAGTTCATCCCCGCCTACGCCTTCGAGACGCTGGTCGAGTACAGCCACCGCCTGGTGACGGGGGTCGAGGGTTTCTTGATCCTCGGGGTGGCGGTCGCGGCCTGGCCGCTGCGGCGGCGGCGGCCGGAGCTGCGCGCCCTGATCCCGCTCCTGATCGTGACCCTCTTGCTCCAGTCGGGGATGGGTGCCTGGGCCGTCCGCTCGCCCCAAGCGCCGGTGGTGATGGCCTCCCACTTCGGGATCTCGCTCGTTTGTTTCGCCGCCGCCTTCCTGACCTGGCGGGTGCTGCGCGAGGGGATCGGGGCGCGGCCCAAGGCGACGGTGGGGTCGATCCCGAGCGGCTTCCGCTGGTTGGCCTGGGGGACGCTCCTCTTCTCGGTCGCCGTCGCCTACCTGGGCGCCTATGTCCGGCACACGAACAACGAGCTGGCCTGCTCCACCTGGCCGCTCTGCAACGGGGAGGTCTTCCCCGCCCTCACCGGTCCGGTCGCGATCCACTTCGGGCACCGGTTGGCGGCGCTGGCGTCGGTGCTGCTGGTCGCGGCCCTCGCGGCCTGGGCCTGGCGGCTGCGGGCGGGCCGGCCCGACCTGTTCAGGCTCGCGCTCGCCGCCCTCGGGCTGATCCTCGGCCAAGCCGGCGTCGGCGGCGCCGTCGTCCTCTCCCGGCTGTCGTTCGGCAGCACCCTCGGGCACGCGGCGCTGATGGCGCTCCTCTTCGTCGTCCTGGCCGAACTCTGCCGGGCGACGCTGCCGGCCGCGCTGCCCGGCCGCGCGGCGCGGCCGCTGGCGACCACCGTTCCGGCCGGCGCCGGTACCTCGGGCTGATCGCCGCCGCTGGCCGGGGGCGGGCGAGGCGAACCGTGATCGGGCGCGGAGCGACGGAGCCGGCCCCGCCGCGGCGGTGCCGGCGCCGGCGTCTCGACCGTGGACCGGGGGCGGCGCGGCGCGGCGCGCGCTACTCGACGACGACCGTCCCGTTCATGTTCGCGTGGAACTCGCAGCGGTACTCGTAGGTGCCGGCCTCGTCGAAGGTTCGGTCGAAGGTTTCGCCTTGGTCCAAGGTGCCGGATTTGAAGTCGGCGCCGTTCTGACCGGTCGCGGTGTGGGCGGTCGGGTCGTCGTTGGTCCAGGTGACGGTGCCGCCGACCGGGATCGTGACCTCGGCCGGGCTGTAGGCGAAGTCGACGATCGTGACGGCGGCCCCAGCGGCGGCAACCGCCGCATCGTCGCCGGCGGCCGCCGCGCCCTCCTCCAGGACCGGCGAAACGTAGACCTGGACCCAGGTCCGATCCGCTTCGAGCGCCTGGAGGACGGCGATCCCGGTGTGGCCCGAATCGTTCAACTCGCGGAGGCCGATGACGAGCACGCCCTCGCCGTCTTCCTCGCCCGGCGCGTTCGTCACCTGGCCGCCGATGTCGCCGCAGGCGATGTAGTCCCCGATGTTCTCCTCGCTCTCGTGGACGTTGATCGCGTGGCCGCCCTCGATGATCTCCGTCAGCCCGGCGTCGACGAACGACCAGCTCGCCTTCGCCGGCACGGCGCTCGCGGGCCCGCGAGCCGCCGCCGGCGTCGCCGCCGGGGGATCCTCGGTGGCCATCGCCATCATCCCGTCGATCACGCCCGTGGTGGTCAAGTTGGGCAGCGGGAAGACGACCTCGCCCAGCTCGTCGCAGGTGCCGGCGTGGATGTGCGCCGGGTGGGACGGCTGGTCGTCCTGGGCGCGGACCGCGCCGCCGCGGACCGGGATCGTCAGCGCCAGCGCGGCGACCGGTGCCGCGAACGCCATCGCTCGGCGGTGGGCCGCGGGTCCGGTGATCGTGGCCCGCTTGGTCGTCGTCATCGCGTCCTCCCTGTCGTCGCGCACGATGAGGGGGCGTCGCCGCGGCGGAGCGGCGAACCCCACCGGTCACGCTGCCGGTCCCGACAGGATACGCACTTTCGCGTCGGGGTGGAGGGGGGTGATGGTCGGCCGATTGAGACGCGGTCGCCGTTGTGTCGGCTCGGCGGCCGATGGTACGATCGCCCTTCGCGACTACCCCGTGGCCCGTGATCGGAGGCGATCCCGACCGTGATCGACGCTCGCCCCCCGTGCTCCGTATGATCGAGGTAGTCGCTGCGCCGGCCGAACGGGACGCCGCCGGGGCCGGAGCCGGAGCCGCTGCCTGGCCGCGCCTGACCCGGCTCGAGCTGAACGGCTTCAAGAGCTTCGCCAGTCGGACCCCGTTCGCCTTCGAGCCGGGGATCACCGCCGTCGTCGGTCCGAACGGCAGCGGCAAGTCGAACGTCGCCGACGCCGTCCGCTGGGTGCTCGGCGAGCAGGGGTACGGGAATCTGCGGGCGAAGCGGGCCGAGGACGTCATCTTCGCCGGCGGCCAGGGACGGGCCCCGGCCGGGATGGCCGAGGCGACCCTCACCTTCGACAACCGTGACCGTTGGCTCCCGAGCGACTTCGCCGAGGTCGCCGTCAGCCGCCGCGCCGTCCGCGGCGGCGAGAGCCACTACCTGATCAACGGCCGCCGCGTCCGGCTCAAGGACGTCGCCCTGCTGACCGCCTCGCTCGGCCAGAGCCACGTCGTCGTCGGCCAGGGACTGGTCGACGCCGCGCTCAGCCAGCGGGCCGAAGAGCGGCGCGCCCTCTTCGAGCACGCGGCCGACCTGACGGGCCTCCGGCTCAAGGTGGCGGAGGCCGAGCGAAGCCTGGCCGAGGCCGAGGGGAACGGCGCCCGCCTCGGCGACCTCCTGATCGAGCTCGAACCGCGGCTGAAGACGCTCGAGCGGGCCGCCCGTCAGGCTCGGGAGTGGCAGGGCGTGCGCGATCGCCTGCGCGCGCTCCAGCGCGGCCACTACCGGGGCTTGCTCACCCGCGCCGTCGCTTGGGGGGAGGACGCGGTCTACGGCCGCGAGCGGGCGCGGCTGGCCCTCGTCGCCGCCCAGGCAGCGGTCGACCGCCTCGACGCCGCGGCGGCCGAGGCCGGGGGCGCAGTCGGAGTCGCCGGCGCCGCGCTCGCCGACCTCGACGCCCGCCGCCAGGGGGTCGAGGAGCGCGGGCGCCGGGCCGGGCACGAGCGCGACCTGGCGGCCGAGCGGAGCGCTGCCCTCGCCCGCCGGGGCGAGGATTTGGCCGACCCCCGGGCCGGGCTCGACGAGCAGGCGGCGGTCGCCGCCGCCGAGCTGGGGCGCCTC
>JBBSNJ010000281.1:0-5107 GCA_038232775.1 Thermomicrobiales bacterium | reverse complement strand
GCGGCCGGATCGCCGGTGGCGACGCGCTGGAGGAGCATCGCCTGCCGCGCCTCGGCCAGGAGGTGGCCGCCGTCGTTGGAGGCCGAGCCGTCGACGCCGAGGCCGACCCGGCAGCCGGCGGCCAGCCAGGCGCCGACCGGGGCGACACCGGAGGCGAGGCGCATGTTCGAGGTCGGGCAGTGGGCGATGCCGGTGCCGGTCCGGCCCAGGCGCGCGATCTCGGGCGGGTGGGCGTGGACGAGGTGGGCGTGCCAGACGTCGGGGCCGACCCAACCGAGGTCCTCGGCCAGCTCGACCGGGGTCCGGCCGAAGGCGGCGCGGCAGTAGTCCTCCTCGTCGCGGGTCTCGGCCAGGTGGGTGTGGAGGTGGACCCCCTCGCTGCGGGCGAGGGCGGCGCTCTCGCGCATCAGGTCGGGGGAGACCGAGAAGGGGGAGCAGGGGGCGAGGACGATCCGGAGCATCGACCGAGGGCTCGGGTCGTGGTAGGTCTCGATCAGGCGGCGGCAGTCGCGCAGGATGTCCCCCTCGTCCTCGACCACCGAGTCCGGCGGCAGACCGCCGTCCGACTCGCCGACCGACATCGAGCCGCGGGCGGCGTGGAAGCGGATGCCCGTCTCCTGGGCGGCGGCGATCTGGTCGTCGAGGCGGGCGCCGTTCGGCCAGAGGTAGCTGTGGTCGCTGGCGGTGGTGCAACCGGAGAGGAGGAGCTCGGCGATCGCGACCTGGGTGCTGACCCGGACCGCCTCCGGGGTGAGACCGGCCCAAATCGGATAGAGCGCGCGCAGCCAGTCGAAGAGCGCGGCATCCTGGGCGGCGGGGAGGGCGCGGGTGAGCGACTGCGTGAAGTGGTGGTGGGTGTTGACCAGGCCCGGCAGGACGACCGTGCCGCGGGCGTCGATCACCCGGTCCGCCGTCTCCGGTAGCGCGGCGGTGGGGCCGACGGCGACGATCTCGCCGTCGACGGCGTAGAGTCCGCCGCCGGGCCAACGGTTGCCGGCGTCGTCCATCGTCGCCAGCAAATCGGCGTCTTTGAGAAGCAGCGTCGCCATTCCGTCTTCCCCCCGGTCCGCCGCGCCGAACGCGGGGCGCGGCAGCCCGTAGAATACGCCCCCCGATGAGCGGGAGCGGCCGGGCGCGGCAGACGAGAACCGGGGGAGGGAGCGATGGGGTCGCGGCAAGCGGACAGGGCCACCATCGAGTCGACCGGGGCCGGCACGCCGGTCCTACGACGCTACGAGCGTCCGCGGGAAGAAGTCGAATCGAGCCCTGAGCTGCTCTTGGGAGCGGTGCTCCCCGCCGCCGAGGTAGAGCCGACGATCAACGCGTCGACCCTCTCGGCGGGGTCGCGGGCGCTGCTGCGGGGGCTGCTGCGGGTGGGGACGACGCGGCAGTTCGCGGGCGGCGGGGTGGGCCTGGAGTACGGCAGCCTGCTGAAGACGGCGGCCCGGCCGGAGTACCTGGTGGCCCACGTCGCGGAGGCGGCCGACCACCTGCGGCAGCGGCGGGTCGACCTCCTGCTGGTGCCCGGGATGTCGGGCTACCCGGTGGGGGCGATGTACGCCGTCGTCGCGGGCATCCCCGCCCTGCTGCTCAAGAAGGGGAAGCTGGGCGACGCCGGCGTCGGCGGTTACCCGACCGGGGCTTTCGTCATCCCCTCCTACCCCGGAGAGGGGGACGTGGTGATGTCGGCCGACCCGGCGGCGGTCGCCGACATCGTCGCCGGCGTCGTCGGCCCCCAACTCGCGGCGCAGGCCGAGGCAGCCGAGCCGCGGCTGACGCTGCGGGCGGCCGGGGCGGACGACATCATCGACAAGGCGACGATGAGCCACGCGGTCGGCGAGAGCGCGGTTGCGATCGGCGAGGCGGCGATCGCCGAGTTCGTCGAGCGGCACCGGGCGGCGAGCGGCGACCGGCGGTCGATCCGGTGGGAGGTCGAAGTCGTCGCTTGGGTGACGCCGCTGATCAAGGGCTACAATCGTCCCCACGAAATCCTCCGGCGGCGGTTCGGCTTCGAGCCATTCGCGGGGGTGAACGTGACCGCCGTCCGGCTCGACCCGCCGGCGATCGCGGTCGAGGGAGTCTCGGGGCTGCTGGCGTTCTCGGGGGCGTGACCGCACCGCGGCGATCGTCGAGGTCCGACAGAGCTCTGTTCGGCGCCGTCGCCGCGGTCGGCGACGACGGGAGGCCGGCCGACGCTCGTCCCACGAGACCGGGGCAAACCATTTCGGCGGGACTGCTCTGGATCGACGCGGCGCCGTGAGCAATCGGCTTCTCGCCCCTCGGGGAGGAAGGAGAACGGCGGCGTCCCTGCCGCCCGCGACCGCCACCCTTGGCACGCCCCGTGCTGGCATGGAGTGATCGGGAAGTTCGAGACCGATGTCGCCAAGGGAGGACCATCGATGGCTTTCGAGTTGCCGCCGCTGCCGTACGCCGCCGCCGCGTTGGAGCCGCACATCGACGCGCAGACGATGACGATCCACCACGACAAGCACCACAACACCTACGTCACCAACCTGAACGCCGCGACCGAGGGGACCGACCTCGCCTCGATGGACCCGGTCGAGCTGATCCGCAACCTCGACCGCGTACCGCAGGAGAAGCGGATGGCCGTCCGCAACAACGGAGGCGGGCACGTCAACCACACCATGTTCTGGCAGATCATGGGGCCGAACGGGGGCGGCCAGCCCTCGGGCGCGATCGCCCAGGCGATCACCGACGCCTTCGGCTCGTTCGACGCGATGAAGGAGGCGGTCAACAAGGCGGGCGCCGGCCGCTTCGGCTCCGGCTGGGCCTGGGTGATCGTCGGCCAAGACGGCAAGCTGGCCGTCACCTCGACCCCGAACCAGGACAACCCTCTCATGCAGGGCGTCGCCGAGCAGACCGGTTTCCCGCTGCTCGGGGTCGATGTTTGGGAGCACGCTTACTACCTCAAGTACCAGAACCGGCGGCCCGACTACCTGACCGCCTGGTGGAACACGGTCAACTGGGACGCCGTCAACCAGCGCTACGAGCAGGGCCGCAGCGGACGGTAGCCAAACTCGGACACCGAGGCAGGGGAGAGGCGGGCCGCTGGCCCGCCCTCTTTGTTGCCCTTCGACTCATCCCGGGAAGGGAGCCTGATGACGAGCGCACCGCCGATCTTCGACCTCGTCGTCCGCGGCGGCACCGTCGTCGGCCCCGGTGTGCGGCAGCAGGCAGACGTCGGCGTGGTCGGCGAGCGGATCGCCCAGGTCGGCGGCTCGATGCGGGGGCGGGAGGAAATCGACGCCGCCGGCAAACTGCTGCTGCCGGGCGGGATCGACCCCCACGTCCACCTCTCCCAGGCCGAGCCGCCGGGGAGCGGACCGAGCTGGTGCGACGACTTCGCCTCCGGCACGCGGGCTGCGGCGGCGGGCGGGATCACCACCGTCGGCAACATGACCTTCCCCTGGCCCGGCCAGGGCCTCCTCGCCGCGGTCGCCCGCGACGAAGCGGCCGCCAGCCGCCAGGCGGTCGTCGATGTGGTGCTCCACCCAGTCCTGACCGACCCCGCCGAGCAGCCGCTGGCCGAGATCGCGGCGCTGGCGGCGGCGGGCACGACCACCTTGAAGTTCTTCACCTCGTTCGGCGGCTTCGCGAGCGACGCGACGCCCTACCTGGCGGCGATGCGGCTCGCCGCCGAGCACGGGCTGCTGACCCTGGTCCACTGCGAGGACGACGCGATCCTGGCCGGCGCGCTCGAGCATCTGGTGACGACGGGGCGGACAGGGGTCGAGCACTACCCCCGCTCCCGGCCCGTGACGGCGGAGGTCGCGGCCACAGCCCGGATCGTCGCCTTCGCCGAGGAGACCGGGGCGCCCACCTACGTCGTCCACCTCTCGGCCGCCGCCGCACTGGACGAGGTGCGGCGCGGGCGGGCGCGGGGGGTGCCGCTGGCGGTCGAGACGCGACCGCTCTACCTGCACCTGAGCGAGGAGCGCTTCGCCGAGCCAGATGCCGCCAAGTACGTCGGGCAGCCGCCGCTGCGGACCCCGGCCGATGTCGCCGCGCTCTGGCGGGGGCTGGCCAGCGGCGAGATCGACACGGTCGGCAGCGACCACGCCCCCTGGCGCTGGGCCGACAAGGTTTTCCCCGGCGTCGACGTCCGGTCGGTTCGGCCCGGTGTCGCCGACCTGGAGGTGATGCTGCCGCTCCTCTTCTCGGAGGGGGTCGGCGCGGGGCGGCTCTCGCTCGACCGGTTCGTCGAGCTGACCGCGACCGCCCCGGCCCGCCTCCTCGGCCTGGCTCCCCGGAAGGGAGCGATCGCGCCCGGCGCCGACGCCGACCTGGCCGTCTGGGACCCGGCGCTGACGAGGCCGATCCGCGCCGCCGAGTTCGCCTCGAACGCCGACTTCTCCCCCTACGAGCGGTGGCCGGTGACCGGTTGGCCGGTGACGACGATCCGGCGAGGGACGGTCGTCTACGAGCGGGACCGGCGGCTGGCGGAGCCGGGGGGCGGCCGGGTGCTGCGCCGATCCTGAGCCAGGCACGACCACCTCCTCCGAAATCCGGTTGAACAACGTCACGATCGGGAGCTAGGCCGGCTCCCCTCTCCCGCGCGCGGGACCGGGGGAACGTGGCCGGGGGTGAGCGCTTCTGGCGGCACCCGGAAGCGCTCTCTCGGACTCCGTATGACGGGAGAGCACCGGCGGAGCCGGCTCGGGCCGGAGCGCCGGCCGCGGTCACCACCCAGGGGCGAGGGTTGCATCAGGTCGCCGGCGTGCTCGTCCGGCTCCGGCCTCCGCTCGCGGCGGCAGCGGCGGTTGGAGCCAGCGCGGGACGCTGCGCCCGACCCTTGGTCGCGCGGGCGTCTCTCGCCGCTGGCGACGGCACCCGAGTTGCAGAGCGCCGGCGACCGCGCTGGCCGCCGCCGGGGTGCCCCCCACACTCCGCGGGCGAACGACGAGCCGAGGGACCAGGGGTGGCAACAACGGAAAAGACCGGGGAGCGGATCGCGCGGGCGGCACGGGAGTTATTCGGCTACGAGCATCTGAGACCGGGGCAGGAGGACGCGATCGGCTCCGTCCTCGACGGGTGCGACACGTTGGCGGTGATGCCGACCGGGACGGGGAAGTCGGCGATCTATCAG
>JBBSNJ010000280.1:0-5114 GCA_038232775.1 Thermomicrobiales bacterium | reverse complement strand
GATCCTGCGGCCGCGGCCGGGACGGCTGCTGCTGCCGCTGGCTCGCGGGCCCCCCCCCCGCCGCGAACCACAGGCGCGGATTGTCCGGGGCCCCGGGCGCGGCCGGGCCCCGCGCCACGCCGCCGGCGTCCGCTGAGCCACCCGTCTCCGACGCGTCGCTCGACACCGCGGGTCCGGTCAACGCCGACGCCCCGTCCAGCCCTTCGGCCTCCAGGCGGGCCCGAATCTCCTGAACCAGCGCGTCCCGTTCTTCGACCACTTCAGGACCGAAGACGTTCGACAGTTCCACGTCCGGCGTATCAATCGCGCGGCGCAGACTCAAGCCCATCCGCCGCCGCTGCGGGTCGATCCGGATGATCCGGAGCAGCAGTTCCTTCCCTTCGGAGACGACCTGCTTCGGGTGCGTCACCCGCTCGTCGACCAACTCGGAGACGTGGACCAAACCTTCGATCCCGTCCTCGATCCGGGCGAACGCCCCGAAGTTGGCCAACTGGGTGACCGTTCCCCGTACCAACTGGCCGACCTCGTAGTTGGTCGCCACCCGGCTCCAGGGCTCCGCCTGGGTCCGCTTGATCGAGAGGGCGATCTTTTTCTCCTGGGCATTGATCCCCAGGACGTAGACCTCGATCTCCTGCCCGACCCGCAGCACCTCGCTCGGATGCCGCACCCGGCTCCACGACAGCTCGGAGAGGTGAACCAGTCCGTCGGCACCACCGATATCGACGAAGGCGCCGAAGTCGCAGATCGAAGAGACGCGGCCCTTGCGGACCTCCCCTTCTTTCAGCTCCCCGATCAAGCGCTCCTTCATCACGTCGCGGCGCTCTTGGACCGCCTGCCGCTCCGAGAGGATCAGGCGGTTCCGGTGCCGGTTGATCTCGATCACCTTCAAGGACAGGTTCGTGCCGATCAAGCGGGCCATATCCGCCTGCTTGCTCGCCTCGTCCCCGCCTCGGATCTCCGTCACCTGCGAGGCGGGCACGAAACCACGCACCCCGTCCAGGTTGACCAGCAGCCCGCCCTTGTTGTAGTTGGTGACCTCGGCTTCGATCACCTCGTTCGCTTCGAACTGCTCCTGGAGGCGCCGCCAGCTCTTCTCCTGCCGGGCGCGGTCGATGCTGACGACCGCGTGCCCCGCTTGGTTCTCCGGCTGGACCACGAAGACCAGGATCTGATCGCCGACGCCGAGCGCCTGCCGCTCCTCCTGGGTCAGACTCGTGTACTCCCGCGCCGGGATGATCCCCTCGGACTTGGAGCCGATGTCGACCAGGAGTTCTTCCCGGTCGACGTGCATGATGATCCCGTCCATGACGTCGCCATACTTGAGGCTCTTGTAGTCATGGCTGGGGTCGTTGAGGAACTGCTCCATCATCTGGACGGCATCGAGCTCGCCGCCGTCCATCGCGGCCATCGCCGACTCCATCGTCAGCTCCGGCTCGGCGGCTGGCTCGATCGCCTCCGGCTCGCTCGCCGCTGGCTCGGCCCCGGTCTCCGGTGCCTCCGCTGTCGCCGTCTCAGGCGCGGAAGAAGGAGCCGCTTCGGGTTCGGCTCCGGTCGGCGGCGCGGCTGGGGCGATGGAGAAGGCGTCGGTCTCGACCGGCGTGGGCGCCTCCTCACCACTCGCTGGGGCGGCCGGGCTCAACTCCGCCACGGCGCCCGCCGCAACGTCACCGCCCACCGAAGGGTTCGTCTGCTCGCTCACGTCGGTACCGTCCATACACCTTCCTACAGCCTGAAAAAGCGGGACGCCTTCCACCCAGGAGACGCCCGCTGGGTCGCCCGCATGGCCTGGAAAGCTATGGTAGACAGTATAGCGAGGGCCGGAAAGGCACGCAACCGCGATGCTGGCCCGGTCGTATTCGCCCTCATCCCTCCACCAGGGTCCCTTCGGCGGCGACCGCGGATGGGGAACCCGCCGCCTCGCCGGTTGCCCCGTTGGCACCCGCCAACCTGGGCGACACGCCAAGGTCGGCGACGACCGCCGCCAAGGCCGCCAGCGCCTGCCGCAGCTCCTCCTCGTGCGCCCAGCCCATGTGCCCGATCCGGACCAGCGCGTTCGCAAGTGCCCCCTGTCCCGCTTGCGCCTCGACGCCGTGCTCCCGCCGCAGCCGGTCGAGCACCACCTGAGCCGTCGTCCCCGGCGGCGCCCGGAACGCGGTCACCGTGTCCGAGGCGTACCCCTGGCGAGCGAAGAGCTCGAGCCCCGCCTCGCGCACCTTCGCCCGGGTCAGCGCTCCCAGCGCCCGGTGCCTCGCCCAAACCGCCTCGATCCCCTCCTCGAGCAGCAGACCCAGCGCCGCCCGGTAGGCGTAAATCAGCGTCAACGGCGGCGTCGTCGGCGTCCGCCCCTGCTCGGCGCTCCGCTTCGCCGCTCCGATGTCCCAAAAGAAGCGGGGGAACCGCGACCGTTCGGAGGCCGCCCAGGCCCGCGCCCCGATCGCGGCGATCACCAGCCCCGGCGGGCACATCCACGCCTTCTGCGACCCGGAGAGGACGAAGTCGAGCCCCCAGTCGTCCGGCTCCAGCGGCAGCCCGCCGGCCGAACTGACCGCGTCGACCACGACCAGCGCGCCGTGGGACCGCGCCACCGCCGCCAGGTCCGGCAGCGGGTTGGTCACCCCGGTCGAGGTTTCATTGTGGACCAGGAAGACCGCCGCCACCTCCGGCTGGGTCGCCAGCGCCTCCCGCAGCGCCTCGGGCCGGATCGGCTCGCCCCACGGCGCTTCCAGTCGCCGCACGTCGAGCCCGAAGCTCTCCCCGACCGCGGCGAACCGCTGCCCGAACTCACCGCAGACCGTGGCCAGCACCGGCTCCCCCGGCGACAAGAGGTTGACGATCGCGATCTCCCACCCGGCCGATCCGGTCCCCGGCCAGAGCAGGACGTCCCCCGTCGTCCGGTGGACCTCCCGCGCCATCGCCAGCGTCTCCCGGAAGAGCGACTCGAACACCGGCCCCCGGTGAGGGATCATCTCCCGCTGCATCGCGGCCAGCACCGCCGGCGGCAGCGGGGTCGGACCCGGTAACCGGAAATTCATTCCCATCGGCTCCCTCTCGCCCGAACGCGTCACTATCCCTCGACCCGTTCCGCCTCAGCCCGCCTCGGCGCTCTCGAGGCCAAAGCGGCCCAGCACCGATCCGGCGCCGCCGCCTGCTACCGACGCCAGGCGCTCCCGCCTCGGCCGTCCGCCGGCGGCGGAGCCGGGAGCGCACGTTGCGGGAGAACTCTACGCCACGTTCGCCAACTGACGCGCATCGTCGAACAGCACCAACTCCGGCTCGATCCCCGCCTCGGAGACCAAGAGCCGCCCGATCCCGAAGTGCGGTCCCCACCGCCGGTCCGTCGGCGACCCCGGATTGACCAGGATCGACCCCCCCGCCGCCTCGATCTTCGGGATGTGGCTGTGCCCGTAGACGACGCAGTCGGCCTCCTCCGCGTAGCGTCGCGCCGCCAGCCGCGCTGTCTTCCCCTCCAGCCCGTGAACGAGGACGAACCGGAACCGTCCGACCCCGAAGCGGACCAGCGGCGGCAAGTTCTCGGCCAAGCCCGGCGCCTCGTTGTTCCCCCGCACCGCCAGCACCGGCGCCGCCTCCGCCAGCGCGGTGAGCACGGCCGGCCCCCCCACATCCCCGGCGTGCAGGATCAAGCCGACGCCCCAGCGCCGGAATAGCGCCGGCACCTCCGGCGAGAGCTGCCGCGCCCCACCGTCGTAGGCGTGGGTGTCCGCGACCAACCCGATCGCGAGCGGCGCCGGGAATCGCTTCATGCCGGATCCGTTCGAATGCGAGCGCGTCGGCGCCAAGGATCGGCTCCCTCCCGCCGCGGGCGGAGCAGGGGCCGGGGGGCAAGAATGCCTTCCGGCCACCAGCAGCGAACTCCCGGACGGCGTATCGACCACCCCTCAGCCCGCCGGCGCCGCTCCTGATCGCCGAAGCTTGAGCCGTCTTCGCTGACCATCGTGCCCACCCTCGCCGCGTCGTCGTCCTCTCACCCACGCCACCGGCGCCCGATGCCTGTCGCGATCCGGCGGGCGACCCGCCAGCGCCGTGGCTACCGCTCGTCGAGCAACGAGAAAATGACTCCCCCCGTCACGCTCGCGACCGCCGCCCCGATCGCCGCCCCCCAGAACGTGACCGTCATCCCCGGCGTCAACCGCGCCGCCAGCGCGAACAGCCCGGCGTTCAGCAACAAGGCGAAGAGGCCGAAGGTGAGGCAGGTCAAGGGCAGGGTCAGCAGCCGCAGCAGCGGCTTGACGATCGCGTTCATCGCCCCGAGCAGCAGCGCGAAGATCGTCACCGCTGTCCGGCTCTCGTAGGCGACCAACCGCCGCTCCGAGATCGAGGCCACCAGCAGCGCCGCCACCGCCGCCGCCACGACGTAGCCCGCGAACCGCCAGACGAGTCCGCCCCCCTGCCGTCGCTTCACGCCCGGACCAAGACCGAGAAGCCGGCGAACCGGTGCCGTGCCACCCCGTCCCCGACCTCCTCCGGCGGACGTCCGGCCGCCACCGCCGCCACCCCGTCCCGCATCGCCACCAGCATCTCCGGCGCGATCGGCGCCGGTCCGTGGGCCGGGTAGACCGCCCGCAGATCGGGCGCAAGCGCCGCCAACCGCGCCAGCGACGCGACGTAGGCGGCCAGGTCCGCATCCTCGAACTGGGCGTAGAGATCCCCAGCATAGGCCGCATCGGTCGAGAAGAGGAGGCCGTGCCGGCGGTCGACCAGGGCCAGCAGCCCCGGCGCGTGCCCCGCCGCGTCGATGACCTCCAAGATCCGGCCGCCGAGATCGACCTGATCGCCGCCGGCGAGCCTCCCCGCCTCGCCGACCGGCGGAATCGTCGCCGTCGCCCGATCGAAGCCGACCGGCAGCGGCCCGCTCAGCCGCTCGGGCGCGAAGAACCCCCGCACCCGCTCGTTGCCGACCCCGGCCGCCAAAGCCGCCGCCTGCGCCTCGTGCACCAGCACCTCGATCCCGGCCTCGGCCAGCGCCCGCGCGTGCCCGATGTGGTCCCAATGGGCGTGGCTGAGCACCAGCGTCGTCGGCAGGCGGGTTAACCCGGCGACTAGCGCCGGCAGGTCGCCGGCTCCGGTGCCGGCGTCGAGCAGCAGCGCCCGCTCCT
>JBBSNJ010000279.1:0-5137 GCA_038232775.1 Thermomicrobiales bacterium | reverse complement strand
GATCGAGGGCGGTGTCGACGGCGGCGGGGGCAAACCCGGCGCCGCGGAGGCGGGCGAGCGGGGCGGCGAGCGAGAGGGGCTGGTGCCCGAGCTCGTAGCAGGAGACGAGCAGGACGCCGCCGGGGCGGCGCAGTCCGGCGGCGCGACCGCTGGCCCGAATTAGCTCGCCCGCGGGGACCGCGGCGGTGGGTTCGGTCTCGACGGCGGTCGTCGCTGCGCTCATCGGGGGTGGACCTCGGGTCGCGGCCGGCGCTCGCGGAGGGATCGATGGCGCAACCCTACCGCGAAGCCGGCGGCCGGGACAACGGCGGTCTGCCGGCCGTGCCGCCGCCGCCGGGCGGACGTGTCTCGTCGGCTACGCGGCGGCCGGTGAGCGGTGCCTTCTTGGCACGATCTCTGCTCGTCCGTACACACCCGCACCGAGGGCGCTTTTCCCCCTCGCCTCGACGACGTTGGCCGCGCTCCGCGGGAGGAGACCATCCATGTACGCCCACGACGACCACCTCAGCGACGATCAGGCGATCGTCGCCGGCTACGCGGCTGAGCCGCGCGGGAGCGACCAATCCTGGGACGACCAGGCTGTCCTCGACCAGGCGCTCCGCCTCGTCGCCGACCACCACCGGGCGCTTGGGGCGATGATCGGCCGCGGCAGCCCGGCGCCGACGGCGGAAGAGTTGCGCAGTAGCCCGCTCGGGCGAGACCTCCGCCTGCTCGCTCGCGCCGCCCGAGGCGCGGCCGCGGCCGCGGAGACGCGGGCGGCGGTGGCGCGGGTGGAGGAGACGCTGCTGCGCCCCCTCGCCGCCGACGACTACGGGGTCCCCGACTGGTTCCGGGGTAGCGCCCTCGGCCGGCTCCTGGCACGGGCCGAGCGGTCCGCGCTCGGTCCGGACGGGTTGCTCCCGCCGGCCGAGGCGGCGGCCCGGCTCGGCGTCCGGGAGGCGGAGGTCGCCGCCTGGCTGGCCGACGGCTCGCTGCCGGGCGTGTGGGACGAGGCGGGCCGGCCGCTCGTGCCGCGGGCGGCGGTCGAGCGGCGGCGGTGGGTCGCCCGCGCCTTCGCTGAGCCGGCGCCGGAGCGGGGCGGACCGACCGATGACGTCCTGCGGGTGGAGTTGCGGCGGGCGTCGTAGCGGGAGGCGCGGCACTGCTGGGAATCGGGGAGCGTCCTGATCGGTGGCGGAGGCCCGGGAACCGTTCCCCAGCCGAGCGGCGCGAGTGATCGGGGCCGCTGCGCCGGACTCCTTGTGATACGACGAAATTCGGTTGAACCGTACCGCTGTCGGCTGATGGACGATCGCCCCGATCCCGCCGCGACAGGTGAGGGGGAAGCGAAGCCCCAGGGATCAGCCGAAGGTGGCATCAGGCGCCGGGAAAGCCGCCCTCCGAGTTGATCACCTGCCCGGTGATCCAGCCCGCCTCGGGTCCGGCCAGCCAGGCGATTAGCCGCGCCGCGTCCTCCGGCCGGCCGAGGCGACCGAGCGGGAAGCGGGGGAGCAGCTCCCGCGTGATGTCGTCGCTCATCCAGCCGGTGTCGGTCGGGCCGGGGTTGACGGCGTTGACGGTGATTCCCTTCGGCCCGAGCTCGACCGCGAGCGCGCGGCTGAAGGCGACGATCGCGCCCTTGGTGGCGGCGTAGGCGAGCTCTCCGGGCATCGGCCCTCGGTCCTGACCGGAGGTGAGGTTGATGATCCGCCCCCCCTCGCCCCGATCGTAGCCGCGGGCGAAACCGACCGAGAGGAGCGCCGTGCCGCGGAGGTTGACGGCGTAGTGGGCGTCGAGGGTGGCGGCGTCGAGCCGGTCGTAGCCGTCGCGGGTCGAGTGGGCGGCGTTGTTGACCAGGACGGTGGGCGGGCCGAGGCGCGCCCGTGCTTCCGCCAGCACCTCCTCCGGCGTCTCCGGGCGGGACAGGTCCGCCGCCATCGCTTCGGCCCCAACGTCGAGCGCCCGCAGCTCGGTCAGGAGCGCGGAGGGTCCGTCGGGATCGTTCCAGGGGTACTGGGCGTCGTACGGGCGCCAGTGGGTGAAGAAGACGTCGGCACCACGTGCCGCCAGTGCCCGGCAGGTCGCGGCGCCGATGCCGTCGCGGCGGCTGGCGCCGGTGACGATCACGACCTTGCCGGCGAGCGCACGGACGCCGCTTGATCGTTGGTCCATGCCCTGGCTCCTTCCGTCCTCGGGCCTCGGGGGGGGGCTCGCCCCCACAGCGACGCCAAGGATTGGACAAGCGCCGCGGACGGAACGCGCGCGGCAATGCGGGATACGACGAGGCGCCGTCGAGGTGTTGGGGGAGGATGACTGCGCGACGATCAGTCGAGCACGCGCAGGACCTCGGCGGCGACCTCGTAGCGGCCGAAGGAGGGCATCGGGTCGCTGGACGACGGGGCGCTGTCGGCTGCGCACGAGCCGGGGAGCCAAATTCTCGAATCGAAACCACAGCGAAAAATTTACTGCCACAGACCGAACGCTCCGTCGATGGTAATGCCGGTCAAGTATCGAGACGGGCTATCCGACAGCCTATCAACAAAAAGCACAAGAAGCCAACTTTCCGGGCGGTCGAGCAAGCCCATCGGTGGGGCCAGCAACCCCTGGGCTCTGGTCTCCCGGCGGAGCCGCTGTGCCAATGAGCGGCAGAAATCCTTGCTCAAGAAGCAGGTAGGAACGTCAACAAGAGTTAGCGCCCTGATGAGTTCGTGGTCGCGTAGATTCAGCACAAGTTCGAGGTCGACCGCCATGTCGTAGATGCGCCGCAGGTGGGAATTGCGACCAATCTCGGCAGAAGCATCCTGAGGGAAGTGACGCGCCCACTCGACCGCGAGCACGTCGTGATCGCTCCCGACGTAGAGCGTCGGTTCTCCTTGGCGGTTCCAACGATTGTCGGGAGAGGCGGTCGCGAATCTCGGATCAAGCACGTCGTACGGTGATCGATCGGGAATGTGACGGCAGACCGAAGCTCGAAGCGGAGCACAGAACTCGTCCAGCCACATGTCTCAGAAACCAAGTCCCTCGTGATCAGCGGCCAGAGCAGCATAAACCTCGTCCGCTCTGCCGGCCTCCAACAGTTCCACCGCTGTTAGCCCACCGAAGCGCGGTTGAGGTTCGTGTAGGAAAAAACCCAACCCTTCGAGACTGTAGACCACGAGGCCCAGTTCGCGAACTTGTGGAAAGCGATTCAACCATGTTCGGGTGTCAGCAGGGAGTTTGCCTTGTCGAAGCCAGGTTCGCGCGTCGAGCTGTTGTTCCGGCGACCGCTCCCCAGCTCGCCCGTGCTCCCGTCTCTCCGTAGCTTCGCGCCGCAGACGCTTCCCGATCGCCGTTATCTCGCTTCGCATCGGGATTCTCCTCCCGAAGAGCGCCAGCGCGGCTGGTGGCCACTAACCGTGCCGCCTCAGCGGATTTCGATCGCGTCGTCGACCACTTCATCGCTGGCTGTTGATCAGCGCGCACTCCCAGTATAGAAGATTAATCGAGCACGCGCAGGACCTCGGCGGCGACCTCGTAGCGGCCGAAGGAGGGCATCAGGTAGACGCCTTGGACGTCGGGCCGCAGTTGGAGCAGGAGATCCTGGGCCATCTTGATCCCCTCGCGGCGGCCTTCGGCGCCGGCGCGGCGCATCCGGTCGCGGGCGGCGTCGGAGAGGGTGATGCCGGGCACCTCGTTGTGGAGGAACTCGGCGTGGCGCGAGCTCTGGAGGGGGAGGATGCCGATCAGGACCGGGACCGGCAGCGTCGCTTCCCCGTAGAAGTCGCGCAGGAAGCGGCGCCAGACGGCCGGGTCGTAGATCGGCTGGGTCATCACCAGTTGGGCGCCGGCTTCGAGCTTCTGCCGCAGGCGCCGCGCCTCCTCGGCCAGGTCGTCGCGGGTCGGGTCGATGGCGCAGGCGACGGTGAAGTTGGCCGGGCGGCCGATCGCGGCCCCGGCCGAGTCCTGCCCCTGGTTGAGACGGCCGAGGACGCGGACCAGACCGACCGAGTCGACGTCGTAGACGGCCGAGGAGTCGGGATAGTCGCCGAGGCTGGGGGGGTCGCCGGTCAGCGCCAGGATGTTGCGGACGCCCACGGCGTGGGCGCCGAGGAGCTCCGATTGGAGTCCCATCAGGGAGCGGTCGCGGGTCGTCAGGTGCAGGATCGTCTCGACCCCGACCTGGTGCTGGATCAGGTAGCAGATCGTCAGGGCGCTCATCCGGACGCGGGCCATGGGGGAGTCGGCGACGTTGATCGTGTCGACGCCCGCCTCCTTGAGCAGGCGCGCCCCGTCGAGCGCCTTGGCCGGGTTGAGCCCCTTCGGCGGGTCGATCTCGACGCTGACCAGGAACTTGCCGCCCCCCAGCTTGCGCGCCAGCTCGGTCGGCCCCTCGGCCGGGGTCAGCTCGAGGTCGGAGCGCGGGGGAGGGGCGCCCGCGGGGCCGACGGCGGGCCGGCCGCCGACCGTGCCGTCGGGACCGGCCGCTTCGCCTTCGGTCGCCGCCGGGTCGGCCGGGGCGGCGGCGGCGGGGCGCCGGTTCGCCGCCGCGAGCGCGGCCAGGGCGTCGGCCATCGCCCGCGTGTGGGCCGGGGTGGTGCCGCAGCAGCCGCCGACCAGGCGGGCGCCGGCCCCGACAGCGCGGCGGGCGAACTCCCCGAGGTACTCGGGCGACGAGCGGTAGATGACGCGGCCGTTGACCCGCGCCGGCCACCCGGCGTTCGGCATCACGGCCAGGGCCGGCGCGCCCGCGGCGCCCGCTCCCCCACCCTGGGTGGAATCCCGCCGGCGGTCGGCGGCGGGCGGGGCGGGAGCGGCGTCGGCTCCCTCCGGGATCGGCTCCCCGCGTGACGGATTGGAGGGGGCGGCGAGCCGGCGCGCCATCGCCGCGACCACGGGCAGGATGCGCTGGGGACCGACCGAGCAGTTGGCGCCGAGGGCGGCGACGCCGAGCCCGCGCAGGCGGTCGACCACCTCCTCCGGCGAGGAGCCGCCGAGGGTGCGGCCGTCCTCGGCGAAGGTCATCAGGGCGACGACCGGGAGGTCGCAGGCTTCCTTGGCGGCAGCGACGGCCTCGACCATCTCCACCAGGTCGCCGATCGTCTCGACGATCAGGAGATCGACGCCCCCTTCGAGGAGGGCGTCGATCTGCTCGCGGAAGGCGGCGCGGACGGCGGCCGGG
>JBBSNJ010000278.1:0-5141 GCA_038232775.1 Thermomicrobiales bacterium | reverse complement strand
CCTGGTTGGCCCTGGCCAGAACTGGGAAGGGCATCGGGAGGGGAAGATCGATGGCCATGGTGGCAGATCCGCGCTTCGAGCAGGCCGAAGCCGACATCCGAACCATCGTGGGCTCCGCCCCTGCTCCATCGCGTCCCCTGGACCTCATCCGTCGGGTGATGGAAGCGGGAGTGCCGGAGTACTACGTCCGCATCGCCCTCTGGCACCTGATCGACCGCCACGAGGTTGAGTTGACCCCCGATCTCCTCCTTATCCCCTCCCGTAACGGTCACGGCGCGGAGGTCGCCGCCGCCGCTTCGACCTAGCGCGTGGACGGCCGCGACGATCGACTTCACCCTATCCCCAGAACCGGCACCCAGGACGCCCGTTCCCCTGCCCGGCGCGACCGCGACCGCATCCTCTACTCCTCCGCCTTCCGCCGTCTGAGCGGCATCACGCAGGTCGTCTCCTCGACCGAGCGGTACCCCATCCACAATCGCCTCACGCACACCCTCGAGGTCGCCCAGGTCAGCCGCGGCCTCGCCGAGTACCTGCTCACCCTCCCGCGGACCGGCGAGTTCGCCAACCAAGCCGGCGGTCTCGATCCCGATGTCGTCGAGGCCGCCGCGCTCGCCCACGACCTCGGCCACCCGGCAGGCCCGCCGCTCGCTCACCTTGAAGCCGACCCGGAAGTAGCGCACCACGGCGCGTTTCTGGGCCGGCCTCACCAGTTCTTTCGGAGCGCCTCCTGCAGCATGTGCTTGTCCAGGCTCAAGTCGGCGACCCGCTGCTTGAGCTTGCGGTTCTCCTCCTCGACCTGGCGCAGCCGCCGCAACTCGACCACCCCCATGCCGGCGAACGTCCGCTTCCAGCGGTAGAACGTCTGCTCCGTGACCCCCAGCTTGCGGCAGACCTCCACCGCCGGGGTGCCCGCCTCAGCCTGGCGCAGGGCGTGGACGATCTGCTCCTCGGTGAACCGGCTCTTCTTCATGGCCGTCCGTCCTCCCGTCGGTCCGTCGGATCACCAAAATCCTAACCCCGGGAATGGACCAAGATTCGGGGTGCCGGTCATTCGGGGGGCACGTCACGTCGATCATCGCAATGGTCACCGACCTTGCCCGGCTACGCCGGAAGCTGCACCGACAGGCTGCCCTCCCACTCGGGCCTTGGCGCAAGTGCGACAACGATCCGCACGTCCCGATTGAGCCGGGTCAGCAGCCGCATCAGCCGCTCGATCGAGTAGTCCTCGAGCCGTCCACCGACGATCGCCGAGACCTCCGTCCGCTCGAGCCCGAGCGCCGCCGCCGCCTCTTCTTCGGTCCAGCCCCGCTCATCGATGATCTTCGCGACCGCGATCGCGAGGTTGGCCCTCGCCAGTTCCCCTTCCGGATCCTCGAACCCGAGATCGGCGAACACGTTTCCGCTGGAGTCCTCGATCTCCGGCACGCCCGTCGTGGTCATCGTTCCTCCTCGCCTCGCCGCTCCGCCCGGTCGGCCGATTCCCGCTCGGCCTGCTTCAGGCGCTCCCGGATCAGGTCGACGTCGCCCCGCGCTGTTTCGCTGCCCCGCCTCGCCTTCTTCTGGAACACGTGGAGCACGTAGACCGCGTCCGGCAACGTCACCGTATACACCGCCCGGTAGGTGCTGCCGTCGTCGTCTTCGACCACCTCCAGGACGCCGCCGCCGCCGAAGCCCACCAGCAGCGGCTTGGCCCGCGGGTGCTTCGCTCCCTGCTGGGCCATCAGGAGCGCGTAGGCCACCCCGAACCGGACCGACTTGGGGAGGTCGCGGAGATCGCGACGGCTCGACCCCACCCACCGCAGCTGCCGCATCCGGCCTCACCTTGCTAAGAACCTCGTGCCGCCGTCAAGGACATCGCCGCCAGTCCGAATCGCTCCGCCCAGGAGAAATCCGCCGCTCGCCGCCGCGAACACTCGGACTCCACCAATCTACCCCATCGCCCGCACCGCCCCCACCACGTCCCCCACCACCCGCCGCACCCCCAGCCCCTTCACGAACCCCCGCGCGATCTTCCCGTACTTCTCCCCCTTCGGCGTCCCGTCCACCGTCAGGTACGCCCGCGCCGCCTCGGCCAGCAGCGCCGGGTACTCCGTCAACAGGTGCGGCCGCCCGTGCGCGTAGTCGGGCACCCCCCGGATCTGGTACAGGTCTATCAGGACCACGCTCTCCTCGAGCAGCTCCCGGTACCGCGCCAGCCGCGCCGCCGAGAAGTCCCCCGCCGCGCTCGCCTCCACGATCGCCCGCGCCGCGAGCTTGGCCGAGAGCATCGCCAGGTTCACCCCCTCCCGGTTGAGCGGGTTGACGAACCCCGCCGCGTCCCCGACCATCACCACCCCGTCGCCATAGAGCGTCGGCATTCGGTTGTACCCCCCCTCTGGGATCAGGTGGGCCGAGTACTCCTCCGTCTCCCCCCCCGCGATCAGGGGCGCGATCGCCGGGTGCCGCTTGAACCGGTCGAGCATGTCGTTGACGTTGATCCCCGTCCGGATCAGATCCTCCAAGAGCGCCCCCGTCCCGATCGACAGGCTCTCCTTGTTGGTGTAGATGAAGCCGTACCCCAACAGCCCCTGCGTCGACTCCCCGAAGATCTCGAGCGCCGTCCCGCACCCCGCCGGCAACCCGAACCGCTCCTCGATCCGCTCCGCCGGTAGCGAGATCAGCTCCTTCGCTACCAACGCCTGCTCGATCGGCGCCCACTCCTGGTGCAGCCCCGCCTGCTGGGCGAGCAGCGAGTTCGCCCCGTCCGCCAGCACCACGCAGCGCGCTAACAGCTCTCCGTCCGGCTCCCCCGTCGTCACCCCCGCCACCGCCCCATCTTCCCAGAGGAGGTCGGTCACGGTCGCCTCGGGGTAGACCTCGGCCCCAGCCGCCTCGGCCGTCCCGGCGTGCCAGCGGTCGAACGGCGATCGCAGCACCGAGTAGGCGTTGTACGGCTGGCAGCCGAACTCGGCCGAGCGGTAGGTCGCCCCCAGCACGTCCTCCCCGCTCAGCAGCAGGTAGCGCTGCTCGACGATCGGCCGCTCCAACGGCGCCTCGGTCTCGAACCCCGGCAGCATCGCCTCCGTCGGCTCCCGGTAGAGGATGCCGCCCCAGACGTTCTTCGCCCCCGGAAACGCCCCCCGCTCCAGCACCACGACCGCGAGCCCGGCGCTCGCCAGCTCCCGCCCGGCGGTGACCCCGGCCGGGCCGGCCCCCACGACGATCGCGTCGAACCGCTCGTCTGCCATCTCGCCCCACCCATCCCGCTCGCGCCCGATCCACCCTCGCCCACCGCGCCGACGGAACGTGCCTCCAACCGTGGCCGGCGCCGCGCCTGAGAGACGCACGCCGCGCTCGATCCCCGGCCCCAAGCCCCCGCGAGACGCTAGGATCTGTTTTCTACCCGGTACAGGACGCTCAATCGCGTCCGGCGTCAGCATATCGCGCTCGCGGCGTCGACTCGAAGCGCTTGTTGGGCAGAGCAGACAAGCCGTCACGCTCGTCAGCAGTCGAACACCGACCAGCAGATCTCGTTTCGCAACCGCTGATCCTCCAGAACGAGTTCGCGAATCGCATCGGGGAGCTGTTCGCGCTCCCAACGGCACTCGAGCCGGCCGGCGCTCTCACTCTCGCATCCGGAGGTGGCCGCACGCGCGGCCCTGATCGCGTAGGCCCCAGCACCGAGCTCGTGGGCGGCGACATGGGCCACGGCCGCCGCCTGGCCGGCAGCATACGCGGCGTGCCGAGCGGCTCCGCTCAGTTCTCTCGCCGCGGCGTTGGCATGGCCAGCCGCCGCGCGGGCCTGAGACATCTTGATCTCGCCGCGCGCCCATGCCCAAGTCTGCTCGATCGCGTGGCGGGGCCGCGGGTCCGAGGGCCGCTCCGACTCGAAGAGGTGCAGAACGTGCTCCGCGCACGCGGCCGCCCACAAAGCCAGGAGCCGATGGTCGGAGTCCGTGAGCGTCCCCCCGCGGCGAATGGTGATGAAACGGGGGTCGCGGTCTTTGGGAAGGATCACGGTGGCACCCGTCCTGAGGCATCTGCCCAACTCATCGTGTCCCGCAGGCATGGCGGAACGCCGCCCATCGACCAGGGTCTGTTTTCAGACTAGAGCAATAGTCGGATCGCCGCCAATGTCAGCATGACTTCGTCGTTCACCGCCCGCTTTTCATCGCGTGTTGCGATCCGCCGAAACTGCTTGAACCGGTTGATCAGTCGCTCAGCCCGATTCCGCTCGCGATACGGCGGCTGGGAGCGTATGCGGGATGCGCTCCCAGTGGCCGGACTTGGTCCAGGGATAGAAGCGGGTGACGAGGGTGACCCATGGGCCAAAGCGCGTGGGCAGGTCGCGCCAGGGCGCGCCGGGGCAGTCGTTCCACAGCATCCCATTGATGATGGGGCGATGGTCTTCCGCCGGTCGGCCACCGTTGCTGCCCTTGGCTGGTCGTTGCTCCGGAAGCAGTGGCTCTAGGCGCTGCCATTGCGCGTCAGTCAAGTCTCCGCTACTCATGTCGCGACTATACCGGGCTGGAAAACAGACCCTGGCTTACGATGCCGGCTTGGGGGCGGGCACGGCGCGCCGCGCGAGCCTGGGCATCGGCTCGTGGTCCCCGCCGGCGCGATCGTTCGCGGCCAGGGGAGGAGACGAGGAACGGCACGGGGGATGGAGCCCCGTGCCGTCGCTCAGGAGGGACGGAGCGCCCCACCGTGCCCCGGCATTCTCCCCCCGGCCACAAAAGGACCAGCCCCCGTCCCGGCTGCCAAGAACAGGACCCGCCAAGCTCCCGGCGGCCAAGAACAGGAGCCCTCCGCCACCCCAGGCACGCACCCCGCCAGGGAGGGCCGCCGCCGAGTTCCGGCACCGGGCACCACATCAGCTCCTTTAGTGAGCTTCGTCGGGTCAGCCGGGGGTTTTCAACCCCCCGCGGCAACGGATACGGCGCTCGCGCCCCGCACCCCCGCCCCCGGTCGGCCCCCAGCCGAGCCCGTCAACAACTCGGGCACCCCGTCGTTCAGCCGGCTTGCCCCCGCTTCGCCCCCACCGCACGCCCCCTTCCGGGCCGTGCGCCGCCTCACCCCCACCAAAATTGCCCCCCCGCCCCCCACTACCCCACTACCGCTCTTTTGCCCCCCCATCCCGCCCCCTGTACACTTCCCCGATT
>JBBSNJ010000277.1:0-5147 GCA_038232775.1 Thermomicrobiales bacterium | reverse complement strand
GGGTCGCGCCGTGGACGGCGACGACGACGACCGCCGCTGGCCCGGCCTCCCCCGCCCGCGCCCGCTGCAGCCGGTCGAGCAGCGCGACCCGCTGCGTCGAAGTCGCCAGGTCGAACGGCAACTGCTCGTAGGGCAGTGCTTCCGGCGCCGGCCACAGGATCGCCTCCCGATCGGGGGGAAGATACTCGGCCAGCGCCGCGCGGAGCGCTTCGGCGCGATCAGCCCGCGCCGCCAGGACCAGGGCCGGCCGGGGACGCTCCCCGCTGGCGGCGGCGATGGCGGCCGCCGCGAGGAGCGGTCGGGCCGCGGCCGGCAGGTCGACGACGGCAACCCGGCCGCCCGGCGCCGCCAGGCGGTCGAGGAGCGCGGCGACCGCGGGATCTTCTCGCAGGATGGGAAGGAGGTGGCTAAGGGTCATGGAGGTCACCAACTTGTGGAAACGGGTGGAAACGGGTGGAAACGGAAGGAACCGTGCGGTGCGGGAGCGCATGGATCACGTGGCGGGCACGCCGAACCGGGCCGAAGTCGCGTTGACCCCGCCCGCTCGCTTACGGAAGTATAGCAAAGAGACGGCTTGCGCGTCGCTCGTACCGGGTGCACTATGCCGCCCGATCGCCGCCGGTCGGTTCGGTGGGGATCGGGGACGCGGATCGGGACGCGGAAGGGGGCGAGAGGGATGGCGCGGGTCTCGCTCGCCGGCGCGATCGCGGTGGTCGCCGCCTCGGCCGTGGCGCTGACCGCTGCTCTCCTGATCGCGCTCGACGAACGGGGGGCGCCGCCGATCATCGTCGAAGATCCATTGGCCGAGGCCACGATCGTGGTCGCCGTCGGTGGCGCGGTCGCCACCCCCGGCGTCTACTCCCTCCGCGGCGGCGCTCGCGTCGGCGACCTGCTCGCCGCCGCCGGCGGCGCCGCCCCCGACGCCGACCTGGCGGCGGTGAACCCGGCCCGCCGGCTGCGCGACGAAGATCAGTTCGTCGTGCCCCGGCGCGGCGCCTCGCCGGTCGCGGCCCGCCCCCCACCGACCGTCGCGGCCCTCGCTGGGCCGACCCCCGTGGGGGAGACGCCGGCGTCATTGACGGACGGCCCGGTGCTCGACGTCAACCTCGCCACGGTCGAGGAGCTGGACGGGCTGCCGGGGATCGGGCCGGCGCTGGCTGGTCGGATCGTCGCCTTCCGGGAGCGGAACGGTCCGTTCCGGGCGATCGAGGAGCTGGCAAGGGTCTCGGGGATCTCTCCCCGCATGGTCGAGGATCTGCGTCCCCTCGTCCGGGTTGCCGGTTGAGATGACGGGGATTGCGCTCGGGGCGGCGCTGCTCGTCGCCGCGGCGTTCGGGTGGCTCGGCGCCACGGTCGTCGCGGTCGCGGTCGCCGCCGTCCTCGCCGCGGGAGGCTCGGGCGGACGTCGCCGGGTCGCGGCGCCGGCGATCGCGGTGCTGGTCGCCGCCGCGATCGGGCTCTGGCGGGGGGGCGGCGCGGGGGTGCTCGGGCCGTCCGAGCCCGCCGTCGCCGGGGCGATCCCAGCCTGGGTCGACGCCGCGGAGGGCGTGCGCGGTCGGGTGGCCACGCCGCCGCGGGCGACCGGCACCCGCCAGAGCTTCGAGCTGGCGCTGGGCGCGGTCCGGCCGGGGTCTCCGCCGGGTGCATCCTCCGCCTGGGAGACGACCAGCGGGATCGTCTGCGCTTCGGCCCCTGCCTACCCGGTGCTCCGGCTGGACGATCCGGTCCGGCTGAAGGGCGATCTGGTCCCGGTCGCCGACCTGGCGGGGGGGCTCCGTGGCGCGTTCGCGTCCCGCGGCTGCCGAGCGACCCTGTTCGCCACCTGGGCGGCCCTCGACGAGGAACCGACCGATGCCGCGCGGGCGGCTCCGGCCACTGTTCGCCGGTGGGCGGCCGCGGCCCAAACGAGGCTGACCGCGGCCTTCCGCGGGGCGCTACCGGGCGACGCTGGCTCGCTGGCCGCCGGTCTCGTGACCGGCGACGACCATGCCCTCTCTGGTCCCCGCCGGGCCGCCTTTCTCCGGACCGGCACCACCCACGTCACGGCCGTCAGCGGCGCCAACGTCGCCCTGGTGGTCGCCGCCGCCACCGCCCTGGCGCGGGCGGGAGGGTGGCGGCGGCGCCTTGCCTGGCAGCTCCCGACCCTGGCCGCCATCTGGGCCTACGCGCTCCTGACCGGGCTCGGCTCCCCGGTCGCGCGGGCGGCGCTGGTGGCGACCGGGGTCGTGCTCGCGGCGCGGACCGGACGACGACCCGATCTCGTGACTCTGACGGTGCTGGCGGCGGCGGCGATGGTCGCCGCCGAGCCGGACCAACTGCGGCAGGTCTCGTTCCAGCTCTCCTTCGCCTCGGCCCTCGCCCTGGTCGCCGTCTTCGCCGGCTCGGAGCCGGCGGGAGTCGCGGGCTGGGCGACCGCGCTGCTGAAGGCCAGCGTCGCCGCCCAGGTGGCGACGCTGCCGGTCGTCCTCGCCACCTTCGGACAGCTCGCCCTCGTCTCCCTGCCCGCCAATCTCGTCGTCGGGCCGCTGGTCGGGCTGACCTATCCCCTCGCCGCGATCGCCGGCCCGGTGGCGCTGGCAGCACCGACCCTCGGGGGCGCGGCTCTGGTCCCGTCCGGCCTCGGCGCGGCCGCGATCATCGCCGTCGTCGACGCCCTGGGCGGCAGCGAGCGCACGGTCTGGGTGATCGGACGGACCTCGACGGTGGCGACGGCGGGATTGACGCTCCTCGTCGTCGTCCTGATCGGAGGGATGAGCTCGGAGGTGCGCGCCGCCGCGCGCCGCTCGGCCGCGGACTGGCGGGCCATCAGCGGCGAACGGCGCTGGGCGATGCTCAGCGCCGGGCTCGGCATCTCGCTGGCGGCGCTGGCGTTTGCGCTGGCAGCGCGGCGCTGAACTGTTGACGGCCCGCCAAGGAGCGAAGGCGGAGCACGACGAGGGGGAGCGGCCGATCCGCTCCCCCTGCTGGTTGATCTCCGCGGCGGAATGTGGCGAACGCTATCGGCGCCGCTTCTTCGACCCGTCCGGGGCGGGGAAGAGCCAGCGGCCCGCCCGGCCGCCAACTCTCGCCATGCGGTAGAAGACGAATCCGATGAGGAAGACTTGGAAGAGTGGTCCGACAATGGCGATCTTTGCAAAGCTGTCGCGGCTGAAAGTCTCCCAATTGTAACCTTGGCGGTCGAACACGAGGTAGGCGATGGTCAACACCCCCAATCCCGCCAGCGCGATCGCCCGCCTCCGCCAGACCATCTTATGGAGCTTCTCGGCCATTTCCTCGGGGCTCAACTCCGGTTCGGATTGCCGCGCCTCGGCGCGGGCGTGCTTGGTCTCGGCCCGCGCCTCCTTCGCCTCCGCCCGGGCCTCTTGCCGTGCCTCCCGTTCAGGCTTGGCGCGCCCTTCGCGTTCCGACTGGGCACGGGCGGCGGCTGACTCTTCCTCCGGCGTCGGCAACCCCTGGAGCTGGTAGACCTGCCGCCGGTACATGTCGCGCTCGGCCGAAACCTGGCCAATCGTATAGTGGGCCTGGGCGAGGTCTTTCGTGACCGTGTTGAGGTGGCGGACGAGCGGCATCACCGACCCGCTCTTACTCTCCCCTTCCTCGTCCCCCTCGGCGATCACCTGCTGGCGACGCCGCGACCGCTCGGCCGCCCGCTCTTCCCTCGAGCCGCGGCCGCGGCCCGTCTGCTCGCCGGCGGCGACCGCCGAATCCGTTCCGTCGTCCCCCTCCGCTTCGGACTCGGACTCGGACTCTTCTTCGGCTCCGGATTCGACGCTCCGGTCGTCGTCCGCCTCCGCCTCGACCTCGTGGTGGGACGGTTCGGTCTGCGCCTCCTCCTGGTCCCCGCCGGCGGTGCCAGTGCTCCACCCGTCCGGCAAGGCCGAGCGCTCCGGCCACTCCGTGGTTGCCGGCCTGGGCTCAGCCGACGATTCTGTATCAAGCGGGGTCGAGGCGACATCGTCCGCCTCGGCTGGCTCGGCCGCCGAGTCGGCGCCGCCCGGCGCGCGCCCGGCGTTCACGTCGGCGTTCCGGCGCTCAGCTTCGGCCCGCCAGGGCGCCAGCTCCGCGTCGTTCCCCGTCCGCTGGGGGGCGGTAGCGACGCTGGAGGACGGGACGCTCCGCTCCCGAGGCGCGTCGCCGTTCGGAGCTGCCTCGACTTCGATCAGGGACGCGCCCGTGGCCCGACCGTTGCCAGCCGCCGGCTCGCCACTTGTTGCCGGGTTGCGGTCGATCACGGCCGAAGGTGAGGCCGTGGAGGGGTCGATGGTGCCGCTGCCGCCGCTTGCGCGGTCGCGCTGATTGCCGTCGATCAGGGCTCGATCCTTTCTCGCGTCGGACCTGGTCGGTGTCGTGGGGTTGCCAGAGGGTGGTCGTCCCGACCTCGGATTCGGGTCTTCGGCCCCGTTCTGGCGTTGACAGTGGGAGTCGGAGAGGGGTATCGTTCGGCCGCGTGCCCCCATAGTCTAGCGGCCCAGGACGTCACCCTTTCAAGGTGAAGATCGCGGGTTCGAATCCCGCTGGGGGTACCGCTTCCCGGTCCTCCGGCCGGCTCGCCGTTTTCCCCTTCAACCCGCGACCGCCAATCGCGCCACCCAATTCGTCCCGTCCCGACTCGCCGCGGCAGTCGGAGGCCGAGCGGCCCCCCGACAGACCAGCGAGCTAGGGCGCAGCGCGTCCGTGCGCCGAGTGCGGAGCGCCCTCCGCTGGTTGCTCGCTGATGATAGACGATGGCTGGCTTCCGCACAAGGAGGAGGAGCCGACGATCGAATCACCCCTTTGTTTCGGGAAGGTTGGTGGAATACGCCAAACCACGTGTTCGCTCCGTTCCCGTCCGACGGGGCGGACTCTCCGGTTACTGACGGCGACCTCGGCGGGAGCGGCGCGTTCTTGGCGAAGCTAAGGCGAAAAACCCCATTGACAGCGTACGTTCGAGATGGTAGCGTGGCGTGGGGTCACCCGGAGTAGCGCGGTGATTCGACGCGTGTACGGAGCGTCGAGCCGCCCCGGGGGCAGGGTAGGGCGTTCGGGTTCACAGAGGGAGGGAGCAGCGTCATGGACTCTCGGCTCAAGGGAATGGCCGCTGGGGCGGCCGGTATCGTCGGCGTGGCCGCAGAGCGCCTCTCCGCGATGGCGCAGGACACCGCGGCGGC
>JBBSNJ010000276.1:0-5149 GCA_038232775.1 Thermomicrobiales bacterium | reverse complement strand
CGTACCACCCGCACGTCACGCTGGGACGGGTGCGGGAGCCGGGACCGGGAATCTCGGTCCGGGGGCTGCCGGAGGCGTTGCGCCCGTTCTTGGCCGACACGGGGCCGGGAGGGAGGCCGCAGCCGGCGCCGCGGTCGGTGCCGGTGCGGGAGGTGGCACTGGTGCGGAGTCTGCTCGGGCGGGGGCGCGCGCGTTACGAGACCGTCGCCAGCTTCCCCTTGGCGGCCCCGGAGGAGAGACGGCGGTGAGCGGGTCGCAAGCGGGGTCGGCGGGGACCGGGCGGAGGCCACGGGTGGCGGTCTGCGCGCCGGGGACGGCGACAGACGACGAGCTGGCGGCGGCGGAGGCGGTCGGGCGGCTGCTGGCGGAGCGGGGGGTCACGCTGGTCTGCGGCGGACTCGGCGGGGGGATGGCGGCGGCCTGCCGGGGAGCGAAGGCGGCCGGGGGGACGACGATCGGGATCCTGCCGGGCTACGAGGAGCGGGCGGCGAATCCGTGGGTCGACCACGTCGTCTGCACCGGGTTGGGTCAGGCGCGGAACGCGTTGGTGGTGGCAACGGGGCAGGCGGTGATCGCCGTCGGCGGGGGAGCGGGGACCCTCTCGGAGGTGGCGCTGGGGCTGCGTCTGGGGCGGCCGGTGGTGCTGCTCGGGGGGTGGGCGGCGGTGCTGGAGTCGCCGGAGGCGGCGGCCGTGCTGGGCGGGACCGTGGGGCGGCCGGTGGCAGCGGCGACGGCGGAGGAGGCGGTGGGCTTGGCGGTGGCGGCGATGGATGAGAGGGGGTAGACGGACTTCGGGTGACGGGTGAGGTTCCGGCTTCCCTCTTGCCCCCGTCCCATGCACCGGGAGCGGCGGCTGGGGGGTTGCCCAGAGCGGAGCCGAAGGGGTGGGAGGGCGGGCGTTCCGTCGCCCGAATGTTCGAGCGAAGGCGCCGGGCGAGCGGTTCGATACGCCTCATAAAAGATCTGGGTGATCGGTGCCGGTTCCCTGGTGTCGGTTTCCACCCCTTTGGCGCTCGCCGGATCGGCGTCGCCCGGCCGTAAAGGGACCGGGCTGAAGCGACGAAGCCCCCTCAATGGTGCTCATCTGCCTCCCGGGACTTCATCCGGAGTCCGGGTAGATGATGGGGTTTTCCCGGCGGTTCGCCACTGCGCTCCCCCTTGCCCCTGTCCCGCGCACCGGGAGCGGGGCCGGGGGCGAGGGCCGGCTGCCGCCGCGGGAAGGCGAAGTGTTCTCCCCGATGCCATATCAGTTCCCTGCCGCTCGACGCGCCCGGAGGGCGCTGGCCGGCGGTCGGCGCCTCACGACTCGGTCTCGTAGCGATAGTTGAGGAGGGGGGGCGCGGGAGGAGAGCATCAGCGGGAGGAGAGCATCATTTGAGGAATGACGGTCCAGCCGATCTCGAAGAAGGGCTACATCGGGTCGTCGAGGTTGTGGCCAGGCATCGCACCGGAGACCGGTTCGTAGCTAGGGTCGTGGCGGCGCGACCACTCGCTCCAGATACGGTCGATGTTGGCGTGATGGAGCCAGAAGAAAGGATCATTGGGGGAGCTGTTGGAGGCCATGGTGCCGAAGGTTCCCTCACCGGCGGCGGGGGTGGCGACGGGGGTGCGGGCGGGGGCGAGGTCGCGCCCGCCCTGGAGGGCGAAGACGTACTCGCTGGCGACTCAGAGGTGAACTCGGTTGTGGAGGTTGTGGGGACCCGTGCAGACCGGCGCCACGCCGTCGGGCGGGTCGCAAAGCTCCTCTATGCAGTCCTGCCAGCCTTCGATCGCGTTGCGGAAGGAGGCGCCGGGGGGGACCGTAGAGTTCCAGGGGGCGGCGTTGTAGGAAGGAATGGCGAGGGCGGCCTCGCGATCCGCCGGAGTGGGGAGGGTGGGGGCGAGGGAACTGGCACCGAAGTCGCGGACGATGAAGGGCAACTGCCGATCGTCGCCCGCGTCGAAGACCGTGATGGTCCAGTTTTCTCGGCGGAAGGGGCCGGTGGTAACCGCACGGTTCTGGGTTGGGTCGCCGTTGCCACCGAGGAAGTCGTCGGTCCAGAGGGGAGCGTCGAGGGCGGAGTCGATGGTCCAATCCCAGTAGGGGAGGGTGACGGAAGGCTCGACCGCCTGGAGCTGACGCTCGAAGAGGGAGAGGAATGCGCGGTGCCAGAGGACGAAGGTGTCGTAGGTGCTCAGGCCGGTCGTCCAGGGGGAGGGTTTCTGCTTGAGGGCGAGGACCGCGTCGGCGACACCTTCGCGCTCGGCGGGTTGAGGGACGAGGCGTTCCGGCGAACACGGGGTTGGTTTGAATTTGGTGAGGCGACGGGGGTCACCGAGTCGGCCTGGCGGTGGGCGCGGGTCGCGAGCGGGGCGAGGAGGGCGACGGCGGCGCCCGCCGTGGCGCCGCTCAGGAGTCGGCGGCGCGACCTCTGAGACTGGAGGGCGGGGGCGAGGGCGGGAAAGCACGCGCGCTCCATAAGGATGCGCCTTCGGGGGAACTTGGGCCAGGGGTGGCGGGTGGGCCGGCTCGGACCCGGCGACGTCGGAGATGACCAGCGGAAAGGGGTTCGAGCTGGGCCGACGCGGTCTCGTCCGGGCCGGCGATGGCATCACCCAGCGCTGATGGAGGCGGGGGACGAGCCCCTCGTCGCCCGCCGACGCCAATCCGGTCGGGCGCTCCCGATGGCAAGTTCTACCCTCGGCAGTCCGGATCGGTGCCGGTCTCCTAGGATCGCGCGCCGCGGGAAGCGTCCGCCGCGCCTTTGGTCCTCGGGCTCATTCGGCGGATCACTTGACCACTTCGACGGTGCCCATCATGCCGGCGTCCTCGTGGGCGAGGATGTGGCAGTGGTAGACGAACTTGCCGACGAAGTCGAGGAAGCGGGTCCGGATCACGACCGTGCCGCCGGGGGGAACGGAGACGGTGTCCTCGTAGTGGGGATCGACCGGTTCGCCGTTGAACGTCATGATCTGGAAGTCGTTGACGTGGATGTGGAATGGGTGCCAGTCTGGGCTGGTATTCGAGATCGCCCATTCCTCGGTGGCACCGAGTCGAACGGTTTGGTCGATCCGATCGGCGTCGAAGGCTTGACCGTTGATCGCGAAGTAGGGGGCGGCGTTGTTCTCCTGGAAGACGATCTCGCGGCGGACGTCGATCGTCGCGTTGGTGAGATCGGGGAGGCGGGCGCCGAGGGGAATCAAGGTCGTCGGCAGGGGCAGCGGGGGGACGGGGTCGCCACCGGAAGACATGGTGGCGAGGATGGTCTCGGGTTGGGCTTGGGCGTCGGTCCCCCAGGCGAGGGAGCGCAGGGCGTAGCTGCCGGCGGGTCCGCCTTGGACGAGGAAATCGGCCCGCTCGCCGGGACCGAGCAGGAATTGACTGGACTGGATGACCTGGGGAAGAGGATTGCCGTCGATCGCGAGCCGGTAGAAGCTGTGGCCGTCGAGCACGAGGTTGAAGAAGGCGTTGGCGCTGGCGTTCAGCAGGCGCCAGCGCTGGGTCTGGCCAGGGCGGATGGCGAGGTTGGGGTTGGCGACGCCGTTGACGGGGTACTCGGCGCCGCCGACGCCGAAGAACGGACCTTGGAGGACCATCAGACGCTGCGGGATGTCGCGGATGACGGGGAGGTCGTCGAGGCCGCCCTCGACGACGATGGCGCCGGCGAGGCCGTCTCCCACCTGCTGCATCGAGTCGCCGTGGTAGTGGGGGTGGTACCAGAAGAGACCGGGCTGGTGGTCGGGGGGGAGGGTGAACTCGTAGTCGAAGCTCTCGCCGTCGTCGATGTGGAGGAAGACGTTGTCGCCGTTGCCGAGCGGCGAGACGTGGAGACCGTGGACGTGGAGGTTGGTGATGCCGCCGCCGAGGTTGTTGATGAGGCGGACGCGGAGGGTGTCGCCGGGGCGGAGGCGGATGGTGGGTCCGGGGAGGCCGCCCTGGCTCCCCTCGTAGGAGAGGCGACCGGCACCGAGCGTCGGTTCCGGCCGGGCTTCGAGTTGGGTGGCGAGGAGGCCGTTGACCGAGAAGCGGGTCGGGGGTTCGGGGAGGAAGAGAGAGCGGTCGGCGCCCGGGAAGCCAGCGGTCGCGGCGTCGGGGTCGGAGGCGACCGGGGTGGTGGCGATCTCGTCGGCGGTCTGGTCGGCAGCCTGGTCCTGGGCGGCGGCACCGGGCAGCGCCGAGCGGAGACCGCCGAAGGCGAGGGAGCCGCCGCCGGCGCCGAGGGCTGTGACGATGAGGTGGCGGCGCGTGACGGGGTGGCGCGGTTCGTGGGACTTCATGGGCTGCCTCTCTTCGCATTCCTGAGTTGATGCCGGAACCGACCGTGCGGTGCCGTGTAGGCGGAGCGGTGGGAAGAAGCCTGGGGAGTTCGGGCCGGGCGGTGTCTCCCGCGCGGGCGATCAGCGGTCCACATCTATCGTCATCTTCCGATAGGTTCAAGTTCGTCGCCCCGCTTGCAGGCGGGTGCTGGCCCATGCACATGGGGCACCCGACATCGTGCCACCTCATCGCGGCGGCGGCAACGCCCGGAGGCGGTACTTCGGTCCTGACAAGGGCGGGAGATCCGTCCCCGTGGCCGGGGAAGAGGCGGGGATGGTCGTGGGGCGGTTCGGGGAAGCACCAGACCGGCCGCCCGCGGGCGCTCCATCGTGAGGATGGGCGGCTGGGGGCTAGGCCGACGCGCCAGGCGGCTGTCCCGTCCGGAGCGTGTCGGGAGTGGAGATCGACGACCGCCGCGGGCGCCCGCTCACCGTTGCCGCTGGGTTCTGGGACCGATGGGGGATGCAGGGGGCGGCGGCGATGGAGTAGGTAATGGGCAGCGTCCCCGAGCGATGCGCCAACAACCGGTGGGGCGACGACCGTGTGGGGTCGCAGCCGGGGTGCCGGCGGGAACGAAGGAGGAGCAGGCGGTGGCAAGAGGCGCGGCGGTAGCCAGGGTCGGACTCTTCGCGTTGATCGTGCTCGGCCTGGGGCCGGCGCTGATGCTGGCCCCGGCGCGGGCTCAGGACGGAACGCCGGCGGCGACGCTGACGGCGGGACCAGGGGTCTCGGTGGCGGCCAGCGGATTGTGGTTCCCGCGCGGCTTCACCTGGGGGCCGGACGGCGCGATGTACGTCGCGCTCGCGGGGGAAGGGGACGAGGGGGCGCTGGGGGAGGCGCCGGCGGTCCTCG
>JBBSNJ010000275.1:0-5149 GCA_038232775.1 Thermomicrobiales bacterium | reverse complement strand
GACCACGTTCCGGGTGACGACGATCGCGATGACGAACGTCCTCCTGGTCGGCTTGCCGCTGGGCGTGGTCTCGGCGGCCCGCAAGCACTCGGCGACCGACGCGGTGGCGACGTTGGTCGCCCTGTTCGGCGTCTCGATGCCCCTCTTCTGGACCGCGATCATGGGGATCCTGGTCTTCGCGGTCCGGCTCCAGTGGCTCCCGGTCGGCGGCCTGCACGGCCCGCTCTGGACGATCGAGGGGGCCAAGGCCTACGTCCTGCCGTGCCTCACCCTGGCGGCGATCCCGATCGCCCTCGTCGCCCGGCTGACGCGGTCGTCGCTGCTCGAGGTGCTCAACCGCGAGTACATCGCCGTAGCCCGGGCGAAGGGGCTGACGGAGCGCCGGGTCGTGCTGCGCCACGCCCTGAAGAACGCGCTGCTGCCGGTCGTCACCTTCGTCGGCCTGCAGTACGGGTTCCTGCTCGGCGGCGCCGTCGTCACCGAGACGATCTTCGCCCTCCCCGGAGTCGGGCGCCTGGTGGTGACGTCGATCACTCAGCGGGACTACCCGATCATCCAGGGGGCGGTCCTGATGATCGCGGTGATCTTCGTCCTCATCAACCTCGCCGTCGACCTCCTCTACGCCTGGCTCGACCCGAGGATCTCCTATGCGTGAGGCCGTGCTGCGCCCTGGACCCGCCGGGGCGCCACGGGCGATGCCGCTGACCGCGGTGGACTCGCCGTGGCGCCGCGCCGGACGGTTCTGGCGGGCCTTCGCCCGGAACCGCCTCGGCGTGGCCGGCCTCGCGCTCGTCGGCGCGTTCCTCGTCGCGGCCGCGCTCGGTCCGTGGCTGGCCCCGTACGACCCGAACGCGCAGGACCTGCCGGCCCAGCTCCAGCCGCCGTCCCTCGGGCACCCGCTCGGCACGGACGACTTCGGGCGCGACATCCTGTCGCGGCTCCTCGTCGGCAGCCGCATCTCGCTCCTCGTCGGCGTCATCGCTACCGGGATCGGCGCCGGCCTCGGCACCCTGGTCGGCCTCCTCGCCGGCTTCTACCCTCGGCTGGACGGCCCGCTGATGCGGGTCATGGACGTGCTCCTCTCCTTCCCGAGCGTGCTGCTGGCGGTCGCGATCATCGCCATCCTCGGGCCGAGCCTCGGCAACGTGATGGTCGCCGTCGGCATCAACTCGATCCCGGCCTACGCCCGGCTCGTGCGCTCGACCGTGCTGGCGGTGAAAGAGACCGACTACGTCGACGCGGCGCGGGCGATCGGCAACCGCGAGGCGTCGATCATGCTCCGGTACGTGCTGCCGAACTGCCTCAGCCCGATCATCGTCTACTCGACGCTGCAGGTCGGTGGGGCGATCCTGACCGCCTCGATCCTGTCGTTCCTCGGGCTCGGCGTGCAGCCGCCCGACCCCGAGTGGGGCCAGATGGTCAACGCCGGGCGCGGCTGGCTGGCGCAGGCGCCCCACATCGCGACCTTCCCGGGGTTGGCGATCTTCCTCGTCGTGATGGGGTTCAATCTCCTCGGCGACGGGCTGCGGGACGTGCTCGACCCCCGCCTGCGGACCGCGTGAACGGCCGGACGGGCGACGGCGACGCCCAAGGATTCGTTGATCAGAAGGAGGAGAGGATGACCGTCGAGCTGCGGCGCGTGTCGCTCCCCGCGTTCGCGCCGCCGGACGAGCCGCCGCCGATCCCGACCGCCGAGTACGAGGCGCGCGGCCGCGCCCTACGGACGGCGGCCGGCACCGACTGGGTCGCCGTCTACGGCGACCGCGAGCACAGCGCCAACCTCCTCTTCCTGACCGGCTTCGACCCCCGGTTCGAGGAGGCGTTGCTGCTGCTCGGGCCGGACGAGCGTCGGCTGCTGCTCGTCGGCAACGAGGGGGTGGTCCACGCCGCCGCGGCCCGGCTCCCGGTCGAGGTCGTCCTCAACCAGGGATTCAGCCTGCTCGGGCAGCCGCGGGACCGGGCGCCGAAGCTGCGCAAGGTGCTGGCGGCGGTCGGTCTCCGGCAGGGGCAGAAGGTCGGCGTCGCCGGCTGGAAGTACCTCGGCCCGGCCGAGACGGACGAGCCCCAACGCCCGGCCTGGGTGCCGGCGACGTTGGTCGACCACCTGCGGCGGGCGACCGGGGTCTACCCGACCGACGTCACCGCGGCGCTGATGGACCCGGAGCGGGGGCTGCGGGCGCGCAACTCCGCCGCCCAGATCGCCGCCTTCGAGTGGGCCGCCGCCCGCGTCGGCGCCGCCGTCCTGCGGGTCGTCCGCGGCGCCGAGCCGGGGATCAGCGAGCGGCAGGCGGCGGCGCTGCTGGGCTACGCCGGCGAGCCGCTCTCGATCCACCCGATCGTCGCCTCCGGCTCGCCCGGCGAAGCGATCAACGGCCTCCGCTCCCCGACCGACCGCCGCTTGGAGCGCGGCGACGGCGTTACCGTCGGCGTCGGCTACTGGGGGTCCCTCGCCTGCCGAGCCGGTCTCCTCCTGGCCGAGCCGGACGACGGGTTCTTCGACCGCTTCGTCCGCCCCTACTACGCGGCGATCGCCGCCTGGTACGCGGCCGTCCGGGTCGACGCCACCGGCGGCGAGGTCCGGGCCGCGGTCGACGGCGCCCTGGCGGCGGCCGGCGCGGAGTTCCGGCCGCTGCTCAACCCCGGCCACCTGATCTCCTACGACGAGTGGCTCCACTCCCCGATCCGGCCCGGCGGCCAGGGGCGGCTGGTCTCGGGCATGGTGCTCCAGTGCGACATCATCCCCTCCCCCCTCCCGCCCGGCACCGCCCTCAACTGCGAGGACACCGTCGCCCTCGCCGACGGCGCGCTCCGGGCCGAGCTGGCGCGCCACCACCCGGCGCTCTGGCGCCGGATCGAGGCACGGCGGGAGTTTCTGTCGTCCGCGCTCGGGCTCTCCCTCTCGCCCGAGGTTTTGCCCCTCTCCTACGCCAATGCCTACCTGCCGCCCTTCTGGCTCGACGACGAGCTCGTCTGCGCCGTCGCCGGCTAGCGGCGTCGCTCCGATTCCGGTCGCGGCGGGCGATCCCCGAATCTCCCGATCGGATCACGCGCAGACCAGGAGCCGCCATGAACGACTCCGATCCGGTCGACGTCCACCGGCTCTACGGCGAGCTCTGGGCGGACGACGGGGCGATCTCGGCCGCGCTCGGCGAGAGCCTGGCGCCGCGGCCGGCCGAGATGCTCACCGACGCCTTCGCCGCCCTCGACCCCCGGCCGGACGACCTGGTGCTCGACATCGGCTCGCGGGACGCCCGCTCCGCGGTCGAGCTGGCGCGGCGGTTCGGCTGCCGCGTCCTCGCCGTCGACCCCATCCCCCGGCACGTGGCGGACGGACGCGAGCGCGTGGCGCGGGAGGGGTTGACCGAGCGCGTCACCCTGGCCGAGGGGACGATCGAGGCGATCCCGTCGGCGGACCGATCGATCGACCACGTCTGGTGCCGCGACGTGCTCAACCACGTCGACCTGGCGGCCGGGCTGGGGGAGTGCGCCCGCGTCCTGCGGCCCGGCGGCGGAATGCTCGTCTACCAGACGTTCGCCACCGCCGAGCTGGCCGCGCCGGAGGCGGAGCGCCTCTTCCGGTCGATAGCGATCCGAGCCGAGAACATGGACCCGGCGGCGTTCGAGCGGGCGGCGCTGGGCGCCGGCTTCGCGGTCGAGGTCCGCGACCCCGTCGCCAGCGAGTGGCGCGAGCACTGGGCCGAGGCGGGCTCCCACGCTCTCCTCGACGACCTGCTAGCGGTCGCGCGGCTGGGTCGCACCGAGAAGCGCCTGGTTGCGCGCTTCGGCCGGGCGGCGGTCGAGGCCGCCCGCGGCGACCGGCTGTGGGGCATCTACCAGATGCTCGGCAAGCTCTGCCCCACCGTCTATCGCCTCCGCCTCTTACAGCGCCGCGCAGAAGCGTTGTCCCCCCCCGTGCATGAGGACCGGTGACGTCGGTTGTCGGCCTCCGGCCGACGGGCGCAGCAAGCAGCGCCCCTACCCAGAGCGACGCCGACAACGCTTCTGGTAGCCGTTCTAGACACCAGGAACGCCGCCGGCGCCACCGCGCGCTGAGCGGTGGGCGGCAGGGCGGCAGGGCGGCTCCGGTCGTTGTCGCGACGAGCGGCCCCGTCAACGCTCGGCGAAGGTGGAACCCATGCGAACCAGGCATCACCGGGGAAGGAGCGGGCTCCCCTCTCCCGGAGAGACCCGCATCCTCCGGCCCCCTCTCCCGCTGCGGCGGGCGAGGGGGAGACGAATCTCGAGTGATCAGCCAGCGGCTGGATGATGCGGAATCCAGGTGATCGCTGCCGCTTCCGGAGAGTGGCCCTCACACGGAGTCCGGGAGAACACTTCGCATGCCCGCGGCGGCGGCCGGCCCTCACCCCCCGGCCCCCTTCCCCCGGTCCCGTGCGCGGGACAGGGGCAAGGGGGAGCCTGGTCGCGGTCCGCGGGGGCAACACCCACGATCCACCCGGATTCCGTATGATCAGTTCCGGTTGGCCCCGGCGGAGCAGACCGTGCTCCCCTCGCCTACTGCGGCGGGCGAGGGGCCGGGGGTGAGGGCCGTCGGCGCCAGCCTTCACCCGGACCCCGATCAGCCGACGGTGAGCCGGACCGAGTCGCCCACCGCCCTCCGCGCGGCGCCCCCGGCCACCGTCGCGTAGTACCCCCGCGTGCCCCCGTCGAGGAAGCGCAGTGCCTCGCTGACCGTCTGGTCCGGCCGCGCCTCGTCCGGGAAGCGGAGGGCGAAGCGGGCAAACTCGACGCAGGGGGTGGCGACCGCGATCCGGCCGAGGTGGATCTCCTCGCCGGCCGCGGTCGCGATCACCAGCCCCCCGGCCAGTTCCTCCGGGTGCCAGGGCCGGTCGGTGGCGACGACGATGTTCTCGCCGGCCTCTCCGTCGCCGAGGTGGGGGCCGAACCAGCGGCGCATCGCGCCGTAGTGGGAGGTGAAACCGACCGAGAGACCGTTGCCATCCGCGGCGCGGAACTTCGAGGCTGGGTGGTCGCGGTGGTGGACGGCCATCACCGGCTCCCGACCCGGTTCGAGCCCGAAGACGCCCCCGGCCTCGACCGCGAGCGCCGGCACCGCCCGCAGCCCGCCGAGGTCGTAGCGGCGGTGCGGCCGCTCTCCCACCTTGAGGCTGGCGACCTGGACTTGGAGGCG
>JBBSNJ010000274.1:0-5160 GCA_038232775.1 Thermomicrobiales bacterium | reverse complement strand
GCCCCCGGTGCGCCGCACCGGCGCTCGGGGGCCGGGCGCCGCCGCCCGCCGGGGCAACACCCCGATCCCGTACCGGCCCCCTTGAGGGGGCTTCGTCGCTTCAGCCCGGTCCCTTCAGGGCCGGGCGACGCCGACCGGGCAAGCGCCAAAAGCGTCAGGACCTGTCCCCGGAAAACCGAACCCGATCACCCAGATTCCGGATCAGTCGGTGTCCTCCCCCTTCCCGAGCACCAGCGAGACGTTGTGCCCGCCGAACCCGAGCGAGTTGCTCATCACCCACCGCGGCGTCGCGGCCCTCGCCTCGTTCGGGACGTAGTCGAGATCGCAGGCGGGATCGGCGGTCGTCTGATTGATGGTCGGCGGGAGGCAGCCGTCCCGCATCGCCAGCAGCGAGATCGCCGCTTCGAGCGCGCCCGCGGCCCCCAGCAGATGCCCCGTCATCGACTTGGTCGAGCTGATCGGCAGCCTCGCCGCGTGCCCGCCGAAGACCGTCTTCAGCGCCTCCGTCTCTAGCTTCTCGTTCAACTGGGTCGAGGTGCCGTGGGCGTTGACGTAGTCGATCTGCTCGGGCCGCAACCCCGCCTCGGCCAACGCCAAGCGCATCGCGGCGACGATGCCCACCCCGCCCGGGGCCGGCTGGACGATGTGGTGGGCGTCGTCGGAGGAGCCGTAGCCGAGCACCTCGCCGAGGACGGTCGCTCCCCGATCCCGCGCCTGCTCCAGCGCCTCGAGCACCAGGACCGCGCCCCCCTCGGCGATCACGAACCCGTCGCGCTCGGCGTCGAAGGGGCGGCTCGCCTCGGCGGGCGCGTCGTTCCGGGTCGAGAGCGCGCCCATCGCGTTGAAGCCGCCGACGGTCACCCGCGTGATCGCCGCCTCGCTGCCGCCGACGACCATCGCGTCGGCCCAGCCCCGGCGGATCATCGCCGCCGCCTCGCCGATCGCGTGGGCCGAGGAGGCGCAAGCCGAGGTCGGCGCGTAGTTCGGGCCGCGGGCGCCGATCACGATCGCGACGTTGCCGGAGGCCATGTTCGGCAGCAGCATCGGGATGAAGAACGGGCTGAGACGCCGCGGCCCTTCGGTCAAGACCTGGGCTACCCCGCTCTCGATCGTCTCGACCCCGCCCATCGCGGTCCCGATCAGCACCCCGACCCGGTCCCCGTTCCCACCGTCGATGCGAAGCCCGGACTGCTCCATCGCCGCCAGCGCCGCCACCAGCGCGAACTGGCTGTAGCGGTCGGTCCGCCGCGCCTCCTTCCGCCCCAGGATGGCCGCGGGGTCGAAATCGGCGACCTCGCCGGCGAACGTCGTCGCCAGACCGTCGGTCTCGATCCGCTGGATCGGCGCCACACCGCTGCGCCCCGCCTTCAATCCGTCCCAGGCCGCTTCCCGCGTCTTACCGACCGGGCAGACGACGCCGATCCCCGTGACGACGACCCGTCTTCGCCCTGGCTCCGTCGCTGCCATCGCCCACCTCTCGACCGCTCGGTGCCGCCCCGCCTCCGGACCATCCTACGACGGGCCGCCTACCCGCCGCCACGGCCTCCCCGCCGCGGTCAGCGGCGACCCGACCCCGCGGCGGGCCTTCCATTCGGCGCCGATCATCCCGAGCCACCGCCAGCCCTCGATCGAGATCTGGTCGTGGACCCGCGCCACCGAGTCGGCGGGGGGATCGGACCGGGCGCCACGGCGCTGGGCCGGGAACGCCCAACCGGGGCCGCGCCGGATTTCCGCCTTGTCCGCCGTCCCGACCCGATGGTACCCTCACCTTCCGGCCGACCCTGCGGTGTTCGTGATGTTCTACGCGGTCTTGAGCCAACAGAATGAGAGTCGGGAGCTCCCAGCCGGGCCGTCCGCGGCGCGGGGCCGGGGCGCCCACCTGCGAAAGCAGGTTCAAGGCTCCGTTACACACGGCACAGGCGGGGCCGGCCGTCCTTCTTCCCGCGACGCTCCGCACGCTGACGGGCTCGCCCCCAGGCCCGAGACGAGGTCGGCCCATGATCGTGCTGGTCGTCGGACCCGACGCCGCGGCCGCCCGGGCCGAGGTCGCGCGCACCGTCGCCGCCCACGACCCGGACGGCACCAACACCTCCCGCTTCGACGGGCGCGAGGTCCCCCTCTCCGAGATCGGCGCCGCCGTCGGCAGCGTCGGCTTCTTCGGCGCTGCCCGCGTCGTCGTCGTTCGCGGCCTGCTGGCCCGCGCCGCCCGCACCCGCGCCGCGAACGGCGACGGTGACGACGCTGCAGCAACCTCCTCGGCCGCCGGCGCGGTCGATCTCGCGCCGCTCTTGGCCGGTGTTCCCGCCCAGAACATCCTCGTCCTGGCCGACCCCGAGCTCACGGCGGTGCCCGCCGCCGTCAAGCGAGCGGCCCCGGCCAACGCCCGGATCGCCGGCTTCGAGCCGCCGCGCGGCCAGGCCCTGGTCGCCTGGCTGAGGAGGGTCGCCCGTGACGCCGGCGGCGAGCTGGAGGCCGACGCCGCCCGCGTCCTGGCCAAAACGCTCTACCCGCAGACCTGGTCCAGCAGGCCGTCGAACCCCCGCTACGACCGTCCGCCCGATACCGATCTCCTCCGGCACGAGGTCGAGAAACTGGTCCTGGCCGCCGAGCCTGGGCCGGTCCGCCGCCAGCACGTCGTCGAGCTGACGCCGGGCGTCGTCGATGACCGCGTCTTTCGCTTCCTGGAAGCCGCCGACAGCGGCCGGCTCGGAGAGGCCTTGCCGGAGCTGGCGAAGCTGCTGCGCGCCGGCGAGGAGCCGGCGAAGCTGACCGCCCAGCTCGCCCAGCAAGTCGAGCTGGCCGCCGTCCTGGATGCCGCGCCGGGGCGGGACCCGGTCGCGATCGGGCGCGACCTCGGCCTGAGCAATCCCGCCCGCATGAGCGGCATCGCCTCCGGCCGGCGCCGGCCGGACGGCCGACCCGGAAGCGCGGTCGGGACCGCGGTCGCGGCCGACCGCGGTCTCAAGCAGGGTCGTCTGCGCCGCCCGGAGGACGGGCTCTACGCCCTTGTCCTCGGATTAGCGCCGGGCCGATCCCGCGACGAGGGCGGCACCTAGGTGCCGCCCTTGCCCAAAACTCCGTCATTTGGTCGGGCGCCGGTGCAGGCTAGGCGGCCGGCGGTGCGCTCGACGCCCGCGCCAGCTCGTTGTAGCGGGCCATCAGCCGCGACTTACGGCGGGCCGCGTTGTTCTTGTGGATGATGCCCTTGCCTGCCACCCGATCGAGCATGCTCAATGCGGCCTGGACCGCCTCGGTCGAGTTCAGGTTGTCCCCGTCCGCGATCGCCTCGCGCGCCTTGCGGACCGAGGACTTGGCCGCCGTCCGGTACGACTGGTTCCGGAGGCGCTTCTTCTCCGACACGCGGATTCGCTTCTGGGCCGATTTAGAGTTCGCCACGAGGATTTACCCTTCCTGTCTCTTCCGTCGGAGATGCACGCCGGTGCTCGACCGCAGCGCAAAGCGGGCCGACGCGGACGCGTCGCTGCCCGAAGCCTACCAAACGGCGGCCGTGGCTTCAAGCCGCTCCGTCTTGGCCGGCGGAGGTAGTCGAGCGTGAGCGCCGACGACTCGCTCCGCCCCCGCCAGAGCTGGCCGACGTGGCCCGTCTCTCCCGGCATCCCGATGTCGCCCGAGGCCTGGCGGCCGAGCGCCCAACCCCGGACTCGAATCGCCCGCAACGCGCTGATCGTCGCCGGCGCCTTCGTCGGCAGCCGCGTCCTCGGCCTCGCCCGCGAGGTGATCGTCGCCAACCGCTTCGGCACCAGCGGCGAGTCGGGCGCCTACGTCGCCGCCTTCCGCATCCCCGACCTCCTCTTCCTGGTGATCATGGCCGGCGCCTTCGGCTCCGCCTTCATCCCCGTCTTTTCCCACTTCTTCGTCCGCGACGAAGAGGAGGACGCCTGGGCGCTCGCCTCGGCGGTCCTGACCCTGGCCGCGGTCGCGGTCGCCATCACCGCGGCCGTCACCTTCGTCGCCGCCGGGCCGCTCGTCCGCTTCGTCGTCGCGCCCAGCCTCACCCCGGAGTACCAGGCGCTGACGGTCGAGCTGATGCGGCTGCTGCTCCTCTCCCCGGTCCTGCTCGGCCTCGGCATCGCCGCCAAGGGGATCCTCGAAGCGCGCGACCAATTCCTGCTCCCCGCGCTGGCGCCGCTCGTCTACAACGCCGCGATCATCGTCGGCGCCCTCTTCCTGACGCCGACGATGGGCGTCCACGGGTTGGCGGTCGGGGTCGTCGCCGGCGCCGCCGGCCACGCCGCGATCCAGCTTCCGGGACTCCGCCGCGTCGGTCTCCGCTACCGGCCGATCTTCTCCCCGCGCACCGCCGGGGTTCCGGAAGTTTGGCGCCTGCTGCTGCCGCGGGTGATCGGCCAGGCCGCCTTCCAGATCAACTTCATCGTCGTCTACAGCCTCGCCTCCGGTCTCGGCAACGACGCCATCGCCGCCCTCAACTACGCCTGGCAGCTCCTGATGCTGCCCCACGGCGTCGTCGCCCTCGCGATCTCGACGGTCATCTTCCCGACCATGGCCCGCCTCTACGGCGAAGGCCGGACCGACGAGCTCCGTGCCACCTTCGGCCGCGCCCTGCGGCCCCTCCTCTTCCTCAGCCTGCCGGCCGCCGCCGGGCTCTACTTCTTCCGGACGGCGATCGTCCAGACCATCTTCCAGACCGGAGCCTTCGACGCCGGCTCGACCGCCCTCGTCGTCCGCCCGCTGGCCATCTTCGCCCTCGGCCTCGTCGCCTACGCCCTGGTCGAGATCCTGACCCGCGCCTTCTACGCGATGCACGACACGAAGACCCCGGTCGTCGCCGGCGTCGCCACGATCGCGCTCAACATCGCGCTCGGCTACGCCGCCGTCGGCCGCTTCGGCCTGGCCGGTCTCGCCGCCGGGCTCAGCCTCTCGACCGCGCTCGAAGGGGTGATTCTCCTCGTCGTCCTCCGCCGCCGCCTGGGCTCCCCCTCCCCGAGCGCCTGGAGCTGGCTCACCCGCGTCGGGCTGGCGACGGCGGCGATGGCGACCCTGGCCGCCGCGGTCGCCCCCCGCGTGACGGAGGTGACCGCGTCGGAGGCCGCCTCGCGACCGCTCCAACTCGTCCTCCTCGCCTATGCTCTGGCGGTCGTCGCGGCGGCCTACGGCGTCGCCGCCCACCAGCTGCGGGTG
>JBBSNJ010000273.1:0-5172 GCA_038232775.1 Thermomicrobiales bacterium | reverse complement strand
GACGCGCGCGGTCGAGAGGGCGCGGCTGAGGGGGCTCGAGAGGACGGCATCGACGGCCGGCTCCTCGGCGAGACGGTCGGCGATGCGGTGGGCCTGGCGCCAGCCGGCCTCGTCGAGCGGGACGTCGGTGATCCCTTGCATCAGGCGCCGCCGGTTGGCGGCCGTCCGGCCGTGGCGGACGAGCAAGAGGGTCGTCTCACCGGCCGTCGGATGGACGAGACGAGTGAGGGTCCTCGCCGGCAGGCGGTGTTTGGAGGGTGGCGAGGTAGGCATCGCAGCAGTCGTTCAGCGGGCAGCGCCCGCACGCGGGGCTTCGGGCCCGGCAGATGGACCGCCCGTGGGCGATCACGTTCAGGTGGAAAGCGTAAACGCGATCCCGGTCCGCGCCAAGGAGGCGCTCGAGGATGGGCTGGGCGGCTTGGGCGCTCGTCGCCGGGGGCACGAGCCCGACCCGTCGGGACACTCGATGGACGTGAGTGTCGACCGGCAGGGCCGGCTGACCCAAGCTGAAGAGCTGGACGCAGGCGGCGGTCTTTGGTCCGACTCCGGACAGGGCGAGGAGGCGGGTTCGTACCTCGCTCTGGGGGAGATCCACGTAGTCGTCGAGATCGAGGCGGCCGCGATCGTGCCAGATGGCGTCGAGGACGGCCTGGATGCGGGGCCCCTTCCGGTTGCCGAGACCACCGCCGCGGATCGCGGCGACGACGTCGGAGGAGGCGGCCCGCCGGACCTGCTCCCAGGTCGGGAACCGTCGTCGAAGCGAGGCGAAGGCGGCCGCCGTGTTGCCGTCGGAGGTGTGTTGGGAAAGGATCGTCATCACCAGTTCGTCGAGCGGCGGGGCGTGTCGCCGCCACCGTGGGGTGCCGTAGTGCGCTTCGAGACGCTCGGCGACGATCTCGATCGAGCAGGACATCGCGTAGCGCTCCTGGTGCGGCTGCTGGCCCGCGGCGAGGGTGAGCCGACCGGCGACCGGGACGCGCCGTGGTCGGTGCTGGCTTCGGCGTCCCCGGCGGGGGGTCGTTGACCCGTCTCCGGGATCGCCATATACTGCCGCTAACGAACGTACGGTGCGAGGTGCCGCGTGCTCCGGTGGGCTCCGAACCAGCCGAATCGCCCTCCCGCGCCTCCGGGTCTGCCACAGACCTCGGGGCGTTTTTTTTCGTCCGGGGAACGAGTGTGACCCGTCGCGATCAGTCTTGGGTCGTCCGCGGCGGACGGCTGATCGATCCGGTGGCCGGGGTCGATCGGGTCGCGGACGTCGTGGTGGAAGACGGTCGGGTGGCCGAGGTGGGCGGGGGCGGCGAGGCAAACGGGGCGCGCGACATCGATGCCGCCGGCTGCCTCGTCTTGCCCGGCCTGGTCGACGTCCACGTCCACCTCCGCGACCCCGGGCAACCGTGGAAGGAGACGATGGGGAGCGGCACGGCGGCGGCGGCGGCGGGCGGGTTCACCACGATCTTCTGCATGCCCAACACCGAACCGGCGCTCGACTCGGAGGAAACGCTGCGGGGACTCGGCGCGGCGATCGAGCGGGAGGCGCGGGTCCGGGTCCACCCGGTGGCGGCCATCAGCCGGGGGCGGGCCGGGGCCGAGGCGGTCGACTACGCCGCTCTGGTCGCGGCCGGGGCGGTCGGTTTCTCCGACGATGGCGACACCACCGCCGACAGCGGACTGATGCGCGGCGCGCTCGCCGCGAGTGCCCGGCTGGGACGGCCGGTGATGGTCCACTGCGAGGACAAGGGGCTAGCCCGGGGGGTAATGCACGAGGGGGAGGTCTCGCGTCGCTTGACGGTCGAGGGGATCCCCGCCGAGGCGGAGGAGATCGTGATCGCCCGCGATCTGGCGCTGGCGCGGATGTCCGGGGGGTGGCTCCACGTCTGCCACGTCTCGACCGGGCGGGGCGCCGACCTGATTGCGGCGGCGAAGCGGGAGGGGACGCGGGTCACGGCCGAGGTGATGCCCCACCACCTGACGATGGACGACGAATGGGTGGCGGGGCGCCGGCAGCTCATGAACGTCGAGGACGCCGCCGGCAGCGAGGCGGCGCCCCTGGACCCAGACACCAAGGTCAACCCGCCGCTGCGGACCGCGGCCGACACGCGGCGGTTGCTCGCCGCCCTCCGGTCGGGAACGATCGAGGTCGTGGCGACCGATCACGCGCCGCACGCCGCGGCGGAGAAGCACGGTCGGCCGTTCGCGGCGGCGCCCTTCGGGTTGAGCGGACTCGAGTTCGCCCTGCCGCTGATGCTGGCCCTCGTCCGCTCCGGTCAGCTCTCGCTCGCCGACCTGGTCGACCGGATGAGCGGGGCGCCGGCACGGCTTTGGAACCTTCCCGCGGGGACGTTGGCGCCGGGCGCGCAGGCCGACCTGATCGTGGTCGACCCGGAGGCGTCTTGGACGGTCGCCGCCGACGCCCTCGCGACCAAGAGCGCCAACACGCCTTTGCTGGGGATGACCCTGCGGGGCAAGGTACGGCTGACTTTGGTCGGAGGAGAGGAGCGGTATCGTGCCTGACGGCGAGGCGCCCGATCTGGCGAGGATCGGCGGCGATGCCGGACGCGGCGTTCCGGCGGTGGGTGGTCGCTACCGGCCGCGCACCGACGCCGCCCTGGCCTTGGCCGACGGGCGGGTGTTCCGGGGCTACGGCTTCGGGGCGGCGGCGGACGGGGCGGGGGAAGCGGTCTTCACGACGACGATGGTCGGGTATCAGGAGGTGTGCAGCGACCCGTCGTTCTGGGGTCAGATCGTCTGCATGACCTACCCCTTGATCGGCAACTACGGGGTCAACGCCGAGGACGACGAGTCGCGGCGGCCCTGGGTTGCCGGCCTCGTCGTCCGCGAGCGCTGCGATCGACCGAGCCATCACCGCTCGCTGGGCACGCTCGACGGCTACCTGCGCCGGAACGGGGTGCCGGGGATCAGCGGGGTGGACACAAGGGCGCTGACGCGCCACATCCGCGCGGTCGGGGACACGCGGGCGGTGCTGGCGCGGGACGCCGCCGAGGTCGACGACGAGGAGCTGGTCGAGCGGGCGCGGCGGGCAACGCTGCCGGGCGAGGCGGACGCCGTCGGCGAGGTCAAGGCGACCGCGATCGAGCGTGTGGGGGAGGGGGACGGGCCGCACGTGGTCGTCGTCGATTGCGGTGTCAAGCGGAACATCGTCCGCTCGCTGCTCGGCCGGGGGGCGCGAGTGACCATCGTCCCCTACGGCGCCGACTTCGAGCAGATCGCGGCGCTCGAGCCGGACGGGGTGATCGTCTCTCCCGGCCCGGGCGACCCGGCGAATCTGGACGCTGGGATGGAGGTGGTGCGCCGGTTGGCGGAGGGGCCGACTCCGTATTTCGGCATCTGCCTCGGCCACCAACTCTTGGCGCGAGCGATCGGAGCGGAGACGTCGAAGCTCAAGTTCGGGCATCGGGGTGGCAACCATCCCGTCTTGGATCGGGCGAGCGGTCGGGTGACGATCACCGCCCAGAACCACGGGTTCCGGGTCGAGGACGGCGGGCTGCCGTTGGCCGACGGGTGGGAGGTGGCCCTGGTCAATTTGAACGACGGCTCGGTCGAGGGGCTGCGGCATCGGACCCGGCCGGTGATGACGGTGCAGTTTCACCCGGAGGCGTCGCCGGGGCCGTGGGACAACGAGGGCCTCTTCGACCGCTTCCTGGCGATGGTCGCGGCGGCGGGGAGGAATGGTCGGTGACGGAGGCGCCCGCCGTCGGCAGCGTGCTGGTCCTCGGCTCCGGTCCGATCGTGATCGGGCAGGCCGCGGAGTTCGACTACGCCGGGACGCAGGCCTGCCGGGCGCTGCGGGAAGAAGGCATCCGAACGATCTTGGTCAACTCCAACCCGGCGACGATCATGACCGACGAGGACGTGGCGGACGCGGTCTACGTCGAGCCGCTGACCCCGGATGTCGTGCGGCGGGTGATCCAGCGGGAGCGGCCGGACGGACTGTTGCCGACGCTCGGCGGCCAGACGGGGCTCAACCTGGCGGTCCGGGTGGCGGAGGCGGGGACGCTTGATCGCTACGGGGTGCGGCTGCTGGGGACGCCGCTGTCGGCGATCCAGCAGGCCGAGGACCGGGCGCTCTTCAAAGCGCTACTGGCGAGGATCGGCGAACCGACGGTCGAGAGTGCGATCGTGACGACGGTCGAGGCGGCGCTTCGCTTCGCCGGGGTGGTGCCGCCGCCGCTGGTGGTGCGGCCGGCGTTCACCCTCGGCGGGACGGGCGGCGGCATCGCAGAGACGCTGCCGGAGCTGGAGCGGATCGTCGCCGGCGGGATCGGAGCCAGCCCGATCGGCCAAGTGCTGCTGGAGCGCTCGCTCGTCGGTTGGAAGGAGATCGAGTACGAGGTGATGCGGGACGCGACCGGCACCTGCATCACCGTCTGCAACATGGAGAACCTCGACCCGATGGGGGTCCACACCGGCGACAGCATCGTCGTCGCCCCGAGCCAGACGCTGACCGACGACGATTACCAGATGCTGCGGACATCGGCGCTGCGGATCATCCCGGCGCTTGGGATCGAGGGGGGCTGCAACGTCCAGTTCGCGCTCGATCCAGACTCAGCGGCTTACTCGGTGATCGAGGTCAATCCGCGGGTCAGCCGCTCGTCGGCGCTGGCGTCGAAAGCGACCGGCTACCCGATCGCCCGGATGGCGGCCAAGATCGCGATCGGGAGGACGCTGGCCGAGCTGCGCAATCCGGTGACGCGGCAGACGACCGCGGCCTTCGAGCCGGCGCTCGATTACGTGGTGGTCAAGATCCCACGCTGGCCGTTCGACAAATTCTCCCGGGCGGAGCGGACGATCGGGACCCAGATGAAGGCGACCGGGGAGGTGATGGCGATTGACCGCTCCTTCGCCGGTGCCCTGCAGAAGGCGGTCCGCTCGCTGGAGACGGACGCCAAGGACCTGGGGTGGGAGCATCCGGGCTGGGACGGGGCGGCGCTCGCGGAACTGGTGCGGCGCCCGAACGATCTCCGGCTCTGGGCGCTCGCGGCCTCGCTGCGGCGGGGGGTCGGGGTCGAGGCGCTGCACGAGGCGAGTCGGATCGACCGCTGGTTCCTCTGGGAGTTGGAGTCGCTGGTCGAGCTGGAGCGAAGGCTCGAAGCCGGTCCGGTGGACGACGGTCTGCTCTGGGAGGCGAAGCGGGCCGGCTTCTCCGACCGG
>JBBSNJ010000272.1:0-5181 GCA_038232775.1 Thermomicrobiales bacterium | reverse complement strand
GTCGGGGTTGCAGGTCCGGCAGCAGATGGTGGGTCGCTGGTTCTTCATGTTCGTCGGCACGTTCTTCTCGGTGACGCCGGCGGTCGTCTAGTGGTACGCGGGGCGGGAGATCATCGGCGGCGGGGCGGCGCTGACGATCGGCGACATCGTCGCCTTCACCACGCTCCAGAGCCGGCTCTTCTTCCCGCTCGGGCAACTCCTGAACGTGCAGGTCGAGATCCAGGGGGCGCTGGCGCTGTTCGACCGCATCTTCGAGTACCTCGACCTGCCGGTCGAGATCGCCGACCGGCCCGGCGCCGTCGTCCTCGACCCGGCCAACACCCGCGGCGAGCTGCGTTTCCGCCACGTCTCCTTCCGGTACGACGGCGAGACGGGCGGCGCGGCGATGAGGGAGAGCGGGCTGGCGGCGGAGGAGGCGGCGGCGGAGACATTGGCCGCCTCGCCGGCGGAGGTAGCGGCGGCGGGGGGCGGCGCGCTGGCGTCGGGAGCCGTCCCGGCCGAGCCGCTCCTCTCCTCCCTGCTCCCGCCGGCGCCGAGTCCGCCGCCGCTGGTGCTCGACGACGTCGACTTCGCGGTCGCGCCTGGGCAGTTGGCGGCGCTGGTGGGACCGAGCGGGGCGGGGAAGAGCACGATCGCGCTGCTGGTGCCGCGGCTCTACGACGTCGAAGCGGGGGCGGTCGAGATCGACGGGGTCGACGTCCGCGACGCAACGCTGGAGAGCCTGGGCGGGGTGATCGGGATGGTGACCCAGGAGACGTACCTGTTCCACGCCACGATCCGCGAGAACATCGCCTACGGGCGACCGGGGGCGAGCCAGGCGGCGATCGAGGCGGCGGCGCGGGCGGCGGCGATCCACGACCGGATCGCGGCGTTGCCGGCGGGGTACGAGACGGTGGTCGGGGAGCGGGGGTACAAGCTCTCCGGCGGGGAGAAGCAGCGGGTGGCGATCGCCCGCGTGATCCTGAAGGACCCGCGGATCCTGATCCTGGACGAGGCGACGAGCGCGCTCGATACCCACTCGGAGCGGTTGATTCAGACGGCGCTGGAGCCGTTGATGCGGGACCGGACGACGTTGGCGATCGCGCACCGGTTGAGCACGGTCTTGGCGGCCGACCAGATCTTGGTCGTCGAGGGGGGGCGGATGGTGGAGCGCGGCACCCACGCCGAGCTGATCGGGCGGGGCGGCGCCTACGCCCGGCTCTACCGGGAGCAGTTCGCGGGGGGCGAGGGGCAGCGGGACGGCGGCGGGACCGGGGTGTCGGTTCTGGACGAGCGGTCGCTCGGAGAGGGGCGAATGAAGGTGCCGCTCGGAGGGTGACCGGGCGACGCCGCTCGTGCTATCGTCCCTTGGGGCGGTCGGACCCGTCCGGGGAGGCCGCGCTCCCCGTATCGGCGCGGCTGATAGCGGGGACTGCCGAGCGCGGTGGTCCCTTTGCGTTGCATGGCGGCTGGGCCGTGACCGCCGCGGGCGGGCCGTTCGTGCGGAAGACGGGGGATGATGCCGCCCGCGGGGTGCTTGGAGCCAGCCGATGACCGAAGCGGCGATCGAGGATCTGGTCCAGCAGGTGGCCTGGCTGCTGCTGGGAGCGACGTTGATCGCCATCGTGGCGCGCAAGATTCGCGTTCCGTACGCAGTCGCGTTGGTCGTCGGGGGGCTGATCGTCGAGGAGACGCACATCGTCGGTCTGCCCGAGATCGACCCCGGTCTGGTCCTGTTCGCCTTCCTGCCGCCGCTCCTGTTCGATGCGGCCTTCCGGCTCGAGGCGCGGGAGCTGCGGCTGGTGGCGCGGCCGGTGCTGCTGCTGGCGGTGCCCGGGGTGATGATCACGGCGGCGATCGTCGGGGGCGCGGTCTCGCTGCTGCTCGGCGTGCCGCTCCTCGTCGCGCTCCTCTTCGGTAGCGTCGTCGCGGCGACCGACCCGGTGGCGGTCACCGGGGTGATCAAGCAGCTCGGCCTGCCGTCCCGGATCGCCGTCATCCCCGAGGCGGAGAGCCTAGTCAACGACGGGATGGCGATCACCCTCTACACGGCCTTGATCGGGTTGGCGGTGACCGGCGGCGTCGATGCCCTCGGTATCGTCGAGATCTTTGGGCTCGAGGTGCTGGGCGGGGTGGCAATTGGCTCGGTGCTGGGTTTCGTCTTCTCCCGGCTGACTGGGTTCGTCGACGACCACCTGATCGAGATGATGATCTCGACGGTGCTGGCCTACGGCAGCTATCTGATCGCCGATCAGGTCCATGCCTCCGGCGCCCTCGCCTGCGTCGCGGCGGGGTTGATCCACGGCAGCTACGGCCGCGAGGTGGGGATGTCGGGGGAGACCAGCCGCCTGCTCGACGACCTGTGGGAGTACCTGGGGTTCTTGGCCAATGCGATCCTCTTCCTGCTGGTCGGCTTCAGCGTCCACATCGAGGATCTGGTGGAGTCGGCGTGGCCGGTCGTGGTCGCGGTTGGGGCGGTGCTGGTGGCGCGGGTGCTGGTCGTCGAGGCGGTTGGGCGGGCGACCGCCGGCGGCCCGTTCGCGGCGCCGGCCTCGGAGCGGGCCGTCTACGTCTGGTCCGGCTTGCGGGGGGCGCTGACGATCGCGCTGGTGCTCGGTCTGCCGCCGGAGACTCCGCAGCGCGATCTGTTGATCGCGATGGCGTTCGGGGTCGTGCTCTTCACGCTCGTCGTCCAGGGCTTAACGCTGCCGGTGCTGATCCGGGTGCTCGGGGTCGGGCGGCCGGCGAAGGGTGAGCCGGCGGGGAGCCCGAGCTTGACGGAGTCGACGTGATCGATCGGGCCAGCGGCGCCACCTCGGCGGCGGTCCTGGGGCGCGGGGGCGGGGAACTCGAACGCCTGGCAGCCGGGCGCGCCGGGTCGGGGCGGTCGATCGGGGCGGGAGCGAGGAGCGACCACCGTGGATGACGGGATCGCGCCGAGCGCGCTGCTGCTGATCGTCTCGCTGCTGGCGGCGCCGGCTGCTGCCGCCGCCGGGATGGCGCGGCCCGCGCTGGCGCCGTCGACCGCGATCGCCGGCTCGGCGCTGGCGTTCGCCGCCGCGCTCTGGGGGACGATCACCGGAGGCGACCTGATCGACCTGCCCTGGGCTCCTACCTGGGGGCTGCGGCTGACGTTCCGGCTGGACGGGCTGGCGGGACTCTACGCGCTGCTGGCGACGGGGATCGGGGTGGTGGTCCTCGTCTATGCCTCGCGCTACCTGCCGCTGCATCTGGAGCACCAGGGACGGCCGGCGCGGGACGGGGTCCGGTTCTACGGGCTGGTGCTCCTCTTCATGGGCTCGATGGTCGGGCTGGTGATGGCCCAAGACCTGCTGCTGATCTTTCTGTTCTGGGATTTGACGGCGGTCGCCTCTTACTTCTTGATCGGCTTCGATCGCCAGGAGCCGGCGGCCCGATTCGCCGCCATGATGGCCTTGTTCGTGACCGGGGTCAGCGCGATCTGCCTGTTGATCGCGGCCGTGCTGCTCGGGGGCGCGGCGGACGGGTTTGGACTGGCCACGGTCTTCGCCCGCGTCGGCCCGGGGGGGACGGCGACGACGGCGGCGGCTCTGGTCGCGGTGGCGGCGCTGGCGAAGAGCGCGCAGGTCCCGCTCCACTTCTGGCTGCCGCGGGCGATGGCCGCACCGACCCCGGTCTCGGCCTACCTCCACTCGGCGGCGATGGTGGCGGCGGGGGTCTTCCTGCTGGCCCGGTTCCACCCCTTGATCGTGCGGGCGGGTTGGGTCGGCGACGCCCTGGTCGTGGTCGGGTTCCTCTCGATGGCGGTCGGGGGAGCGCTAGCCCTCGTCAAGGACGAGCTGAAGCCGTTGCTGGCCTACTCGACCGTCGCCCAATACGGCTACGTCGTCGTGATGCTCGGGTTGGGGGGAACCTACGGGCTGGCGGGGGCGGCGTTCTACGTGGTCGCCCACGCGCTGGCCAAGAGCGCGCTCTTCCTGGCGGCGGGGGCGGTGACGGAGGCGACCGGGGAGCGGGAGCTGGGGCGGCTGGGCGGACTCTGGCGGCGGCTGCCGGCGCTGGCGGTCGGGAGCGGGGCGGCGGCGGCGGCGCTGGCGGCGTTGCCGCTGACGGTAGGCTTCTTCAAGGACGAGCTCTTCTTCGCCGCCGCGCTCGAGCGGGGACCGCTCGTGGCGGCGCTGGCGACCTTCGGCGCGGCGATGACGGTCGGCTACGCTTGGCGCTTCTGGGCCGGGGTCTTTCTGGGGGCGCCGCGGGGGAAGGTCGGCCGGGTGCCGGCGGCCCTGGTCTGGCCGGTGGTGCTGCTCGGGGCGCTGGCGGTGGTCGGCGGGATCGTCGTCGAGCCGGTCACCTGGCTGGCGAAGGGCGCCGGGGCGGTCAGTGCCGGCGAGCCGACGCCGATCGCCCCGGCTTACCACCTCGACGCCCGAGCGGAGAACCTGATGGCGCTGGCCGCCTACGTCGCCGGCGTCGTGATCGTGGTGACGCGGCCGGTTTGGCACGGGGCGGTCGCGGCGCTGGCGCAGGCGGGGGAGCGGCTGGGTCCAGAGTGCTTCTACTGCGCCGTGCTCGACCGGCTCCACGCCTTCTCGGATGCGATCCACCGGATCGAGGTGCGGGATCTCCGGTCGCGGGTGGCGACGATCCTGGTTCCGGCTGGGGTCTTGATCATGCTCGGGCAGTTCGCGACGCCGAGCCGGGAAGCGTTCGCGGTCGGCACCATCGACCGCTCCGACCTTTCCCTGGTCCTGATGGTGGTGGTCACGGCGGCGGCGGCGCTGGCGACGACGGTGCCGCGGGACCACCTCTCGCTGGCGCTGGTCCTCTCCGGAGTCGGCTTCAGTTTGGCGGTGGTCTACGCCTTCCTCGGTGCGCCCAACGTGGCCTTGGTCGCGGTGCTGGTCGAGACCCTGTTCGCCCTCCTCTTCCTGGGGATGCTGGCGGCGATGCCGGCCCACCTGCGGCGGCAGGTGACCGACCGGGCGGATCCAAGAGGGCGGCGGCGGCGCGACCCGGTCCTGGGCGTGATCGCCGGCCTGATCGCGTTCGTCGTCGTTTGGGGGGTGCTGTCGCGGCCGATCGCGCTCGCGCGCGCGGCGACGAAGCAGACGGAGCTGACGCCCGCCGCCCACGCCGGCGACGTCGTGACGGCGATCTTGGCCGACTTCCGGGGGCTCGACACGATGGGCGAGATCACGGTGATCGCCGTCGCGCTGCTCGGCC
>JBBSNJ010000271.1:0-5211 GCA_038232775.1 Thermomicrobiales bacterium | reverse complement strand
GGCAGGTGCGCCACCAGGGAGACGAGCCGCTGGAACAAGTCGAGCGTGTTGCGCGTCAGCGCCTGCACCTCGACCGAGTCCTCGACCGTCTCCGGTATGCGCTCGACGCGGGCCAGCAGGAACGGCTCCTCCTGCAGGAACTCCACGATCCGCATCCGCTCCACGCCCTGCACCGCCAGCCGCACGCTGCCGTCCGGCACGCGCATCATCTGGTGGATCGTGGCGATCGTGCCGACGCGGTGGACGTCGTCCGGCCCCGCCCCCTCCTGCTCGGGGTCGGTCTGCATCACCATCGCGACCGTGCGGTCGCCCGACATCACCTGGTCGATCAACCGCAAGGAGCGCGGCTGCGCCGCCGCCAACGGCACCACCGTCAGCGGGAACACGACGGTGCCCCGCAGCGGCAGCACCGGCAGCGTCAGCGGCTCCTCGGCGGCGGCCTCCGCCTCGCCCAGCTCTTCGGTTTCGGGATCGCCCGCGGCGCGCTCTTCGACCACCGCCGCGGCATCGGCCGCCTCGGTCACGTCGGCCGTCTCGGCCGTTTCGGCCGTTTCGGCCGCCTCGGCCCCCTCGTCCGCCCGCGGGGCGTCATCTCGCTCGTGCGTCGTCATCGTCTACCCTGCTCCCTCCCCCCGCTCGCCATCGCGGTCGGACCGCCGGGCGACGATCGTCCGGGCGGCCGTGCGCGGCAGCACGATGCGGAGGAATCCGTTCTGATATTGCGCCTCGGTCGCGTTGGCATCGACCGGGAACGGGATGTACAGATCGGCGCCAAACGCGCCGTAGAGGATCCGGGCCTCGTGGTACGACCGCCGCTCGTCGGAGTAGGGGTCCGGCCGCTCGCCACGGATCGTCAACCGGTCGCCGTCGACCGTCACCTCGAGCGCGGGTTCATCGATCGCCGCCACTTCGACGCAGACGACCAGGGCCTCGTCGGTCTCGTAGACCTCGATCGGCGGCCGCCACCGGGTGGTCTCCGGCGCCGAGCGCCCCGGCTGGGGCACCGTCGGCGGCATCATGGTCCGAAAGACGGCCGCCACTTCCGGCTGGACGACCTCCGGACCGCGAGGCCGTCCCCGTCGCACCACGAACATTCCATCTCCTGACATCGGATCGAGCGTCGCCGGTCGCGAAGGTCGCGGGCCGTCGGCGGGGAACGCCCCGCTCCGTCGCTCCCGGCGCCGACGGCACCAGGGGACGTCCGGCATTATACAATGGATAACGGGAACTTGCTACGGTTCGTATAAGACCTGCGGCGAAACCCGGGGCCGCGTCGCTCGCTGCACCATGACCCCGCCGCCCCGCCGAGCAGCGGCGCCGAGACCGTGCCCCGCCCGCGATCACCCCACCAGCGGCGGTCGCGGCGGTCGCGGTCAACTTCCGATTCGGCCTCACTGTGCCGGGCGGCGTCGCGGTTGGCGAGGTCGGCCCGCCGCTCCTCCTCGACCCGCCGGCCGCTGAGCGCCGTGGAGGAGAACGCTGCCGGGCCGGACCCTCGCCCCTAGTTCTCCCCGCCCCACGTCCAGGAGTGGTGCGGTCTCCAATCGAACCGCTCGGTCATCGCTTTTCGAAAGTGGGGAATGCTCCCCTCTCCCGCGCACGGGACAGGGGGAAGGGGGGCGGGGGTGAAGGCTCTCGATGGCGCCTACGCCATTACCCGAACCTCGCACTACCCTTCCGGCCGCAGCGCCGTCACCTCGAACTTCCCGGCCGCGTTCCAGAGGATCCAGCCGCTCGTCCCCCACGTCTCGGCCGCGTCGATCTGGGCCCGCACCTCGTCCGGTCCGTAGGCGCTGTATCCTTCCAAGGGGTAGGTGAAGTCTTGGAGCCAGGGGCGCATCTTCGCCCGCGAGCCCGGCACCATCTCCTCCGCCCGGTCGAGCGTATAGGTCACGGTCTCCGCCGGGAAGTCGTTCGGGTGCCCGTCGACCGGGATGTTCCCGAGCTCGAAGTGGGACGGATAGATCATCAGGCAGACGTAATCGACCAGCGGCACCAGGTCCTCGAGCGTCTGCCCGATCCCTTGGTCGTTCCCGAACAGCGCGATGATCGGGAACAGGTCGACCGCGAACTTGGCCCCCGTCGGCCGCAGGCGCTCGGCCGCCAACCCGACGGCGCCGGCGATCGCCCCCCGCCGCAGCTCCTCGCGGTAGTCGTTCCCGAAGTCGGCCGTCCGCAGGTCCCCGTCGGAGGGGAAGCGGATGTAGTCGTACTGGATCTCGTCGAAGCCAAGACCGGCCAACTCGACCGCTAGCTCGGCGTTCGCCTGCCAGAGCTCCTCGTTGAAGGCGTTGACCCAGGCCGCGCCGTTCATGTCCCGCCAAAGCCCGCCGTTCACCTCGTCCCGCACCGCCAGGTCGGGCCGCCCCTCGGCCAGGACCGGGTCCTTGAAGACCACCATCCGGGCGATGGTGTAGATGCCGCGCCCCTTGAGCTCGGCCACCAACGCCGCCGGGTCGTAGCTCGGCGCCACCATCCCCGGCACGTCGCGGAAGAACGGCACTTGGGTGTCGTAGTAGATGGTGTCCTGCTTGACGTCGATCACGATCGCGTTGATCTCGGTCGTCTCGGCGATCTCGATCAGCCGGTCGAGCCGGGCGCGGTCGGTCAGAACCCCCAGGTTGGCGTAGATCGACCGGATCATCACCGGCTCGAGCCGCCCCTCGACGGCGGTCCCCGGCACCCCGGTCAGCCGCTGATCGCCGAAGCCGGGCGCGCTGACCACCAACTCGGTCGCCGCCGTCGGCCCCACCAACCGGAACGCCCCGTCCGCCGCCGTCGTCGCCACCGCGCCGCCGTCGGCCGTCGCCACCCGCGCCCCGGCCAGCTGCTCCCCGGCCGCGTCCCGCACCACCCCGGAGACGACCGCCAAGGGGAGCGCCAGATCGAGCCGCGTTCGGTCGCCGACCGCCTCCTCCCGCGTCCCGTAATCTCCGGCCTCGATCTTGAGACGGGCGCCAGCCGGCACGTCGGAGAAGCGGAACGAGCCGTCGTCCGCCGCCGCCACTGTCGCGCCCGGTCTGGCGTCGGTCAGCAGCGAGAGACGGGCGCCGCCGATGGCGCCCCCGCTGGCGGCGTCCGTCAGGCGCCCGCTCAGCGTCGTCGGCCGCAACGCCAAGGTCGCCGTCGATTCGGGGGCGACACTGGCCGCGGCCGGCGCGTACCCCTCCTCGCCGGCCGAGACCGCCAGCCCCTCGGCGCCGACCGGAACCTCTACCTGCCCCCGCTCGTCGGTCGTCCAGACCGCGTCGCCGGCCTCGATCCGAACCCCCGCCAGCGGCGCTCCCGAATAGCCGTCGACGACCGAGAGCGTGGCGGCACCGCCCCCCCCGAGGAGCCGGACCGCGATCGAGACGAGCACCAACACGACCGGCACCGCGAACAAGACCCCGCTCAGCTTCCAGCTGAGCCAGGGCCACCGCCGCCCGCGCCCCCGCGTCTCCCCCTCCGCCGGCGAGCCGTCCGCCGCCGACGGACCGGCAGGCCGCGCCCTCGCGGCGAGGCGACGTGGTCGGTCCGGAGCGAGGGAGGGAAGCTGCATCTCGCACTCTCAGCCACGAGCGATCGCGGCCCGGGCTCGCCGATCTCGAGCGAGCCCCGCGGCCTCTCGAACAAGGTCAGGTTCGGGCAGGGGAGCAGTGTCCGCGCGGCGGACGGCACGGGGCATTCGCGCCCGAGTGTAGCATACGGACATTGCCCCACCCGGTCCCCGCGTTGACACCTCCCCGCCGTCTCCCCATAATCGAGCCGCATCTGTTCCGTTTTTCACAAACGATCACAGGCGGGCGCGTCGCCCGACTCGGCAGGCGAAGGTGCGGCACGTGAAGCTCCAGACCCGCGACGTCTTCGCGACCATGCGGCCCGACTTGCTCAAGGTGGAAGCGCGGGTCGAGCAGGCCGCCCGCGTCAACTACCCGGTCGTCTCCTCGCTGGTGCTCGACCTGGTCCGCTCCGGCGGCAAGCGGATCCGACCGCTCTTGCTGCTCCTCTCCGGGCGCGGCTTCGACTACGATCTCGACCGCTTGGTCACCGCCGCCGCCGGCGTCGAGTTGCTCCACACCGCCTCGCTCGTCCACGACGACACGATCGACCGCTCCGCCCTCCGGCGCGGCAAGCCGACGCTGAACGCGGTGCTCAGCTCGAGCGCCGTGATCCTCCTCGGCGACTACATCTTCGCCCAGTCGGCGATGCTGGCGGCGGCGACCCGGCAGCCGCGGGTCGTCGCCATCTTCGCCGCCACCCTGGCCGAGATCGTCGACGGCCAGTTGCGCGAGATGTTCGACGCCCACCGCCTCGATCAAAGCCGAGAGGAGTACGAACGGCGCCTCTACGGCAAGACCGCCTCCCTCTTCGCCGGCGCCGCCGAGATGGGCGCCGTCCTCGGCGGGGCGGCCGACGACGAGGTGGCGGTGATGCGGGCCTTCGGCTCCGACCTCGGCATGGCCTACCAGATCGTCGACGACGTGCTCGACCTGCGGGAAGGGTCCCAGCTCCTCGGCAAGCCCGCCGGCCAGGACCTGCGCCAGGGGACCGTCACCTTACCGACGATGCTCTACGCCCAGGCCGTCGCCCGCGGCAGCGCCGAAGACGCCCGGCTGCGGGGCGTCGTCAACGGCGAGATCGAGGACGAAGCGGAGATCATGGCGGTGATCGGCGACGTCCGCGCTTCCGGCGTCCTCGAACTCGCGGCGGGCCACGCCGAGCGCTTCCTGGACGAAGCCAAGAGCCGCCTCGCCGTCGTCCCCGACCCCGAAACCCGCGACCTCCTCGCCGAGCTGGCCGACCTCGCCCTCGCCCGCTCCGCCTGACCTCCCCGGCCCGATCTCCCAGCCCAGGGCCAGAAGGCAGTCTGGCGCGAAGCCGCCCCCTCCCACCGAACCCCGTCTCCCGCGACCGCCGGGCGATCGCCGCCGCTTCCCCCTGAGCGGCCCTCCCCGCCCACCCCGCTCATCCACAATCCGGTTGATCATCCGAACTTCGGTTGAACCCTTCCCGCCCTCGGCAGCGGGTCAAGCTCCCCTCTCCCGCGCACGGGACAGGGGCAAGGGGGCCGGGGGTGAGGGCCGCTCTCCGGCAAACACCACCGATCACCCGGATTCTGTAACAGATGTCTGGCGCCCGGCGTCTGGCGTCTGGCGTCTGGCGTCTGGCGTCTGGCGTCTGGCGTCTGGCGTCTGGCGTCTGGCGTCTGGCGTCTGGCGTCTGGCGTCT
>JBBSNJ010000270.1:0-5220 GCA_038232775.1 Thermomicrobiales bacterium | reverse complement strand
GTCGGGGTCGATCCGGGCGGCTCGCTCGGCGGCCCACGACTTGTCGAGGAGGGTGGCGAGTGGGGTGTCGACGGAGCGGGGCTCGCCGGAGTAGGCGAGGCGGTCGGCGAAGGCGAGCTTGGTCGCCTCGACCAGAGTGTGGACGCTCTCGGCCGAGGAGAGGCCGTGCTCGAGGAGGTCGAAGCCCTCGACGATGTTGAGATTCTCCAAGACGAGGAAGCCTTGGGTCGGCAGACCGGTCTGGAAGACGGTGTAGTCGCGGTAGGTGGTCGAGAGCGGCGGGGCGACGTCGGTGGCGTGGTCGGCGAAGTCGTCGGCGGCGAGGGCACCGCCGACCTCGGCCAGACCGCGGCCGATCCGCTCGGCGAGCTCGCCCCGGTAGAAGAGGTCGGGGCCGCCGCGGGCGACGAGCGCGAGCGTCCGGGCGAGGTCGGGCTGGCGGAGGAGGCTGCCGGCCGCGGCAGGGCGACCGTCGGGGAGGAAGACGGCGGCCGAGGCGGGGAAGCGGCTGAGCAGGTCTTCGCTCTCGGCGATCCAGTAGGCGACCCGCGGGGTCAAGGGGACGCCGTCGCTGGCGTGGCCGATGGCGTCCTCGGCCAGGTCGGCGAAGGGGCGGCTGCCGAACCGCTCGAGCAGAGCGAAGCAGCCATCGACGAAGCCGGGCACGGCCGGGGAGAGGGGGCCCTGCTGCGGCATCAGGGCGCCGTCTCGCTCGCCCTGCTCCTGCATGAAGGCGAGCGAGGCGCCGCGGGGAGCGATGCCGCTGCCGTGGAAGGCGAGGGTTTCCCCGCCGCCGCCGTTGCGGCCCGGCCGGGCCGGGCGGTGGACGACGGCGAAGAGGTCGCCGCCGAGGCCGCACATCGCCGGCAGCACGACCGAGGCGGTCAGGGCGGCGGCGACGGCGGCGTCGACCGCGTTGCCGCCCCCCTGGAGCACCTTCAGCCCGGAGGCCGAGACGAGGGGGTGGGCGCTGGCGATCATCCCCCGCCGGGCCAGGACCGGGGACTCCCGCCGGCGGCTGCCGCGCCGCGCCGCGTCGACCGTCGCCACCGGTTCGCCGCTCGGGAAGCCGAGCGCCGCCGTCCTCGTCGCCATCGCCGTCGCCATCGGTCGCCTCCTCGCCTGGTCGGGATCATCCGTAGTGGGGTAGCGATCATAGCCGATGAACGGTAGTCGAGCACCGGACCCGGCCGCTGGCTCCTGCGATGCCTCGTTCCCCGACGATAACCTAGGACGAAGCGAACGGGGGCGGGAGAGGCGCCGCCGGACGGGTCGGAGGCGGGACGGGCCGGAGCAGGGAATCATCGCCGGCTGCGCGGTGGAGACGTCGTCGACTCCCGCGGAGAATCGGGCGGCGTTAGAGCAGGCTCTGGGGGTCGACGTCGACCGCCCAGCCGGGGCGGACCGGGAGGTCGTCGAGGAGGGGGTCGAGGTCGTCGGCGCGGAGGACGATCTGCCACTGGTAGCGGCCGCGGAGGCGGGCGGCGAAGGCGGGGGTCGGGCCGAGGAGGTCCATCGCTACGCCGCGGGCGCGGGCGTGGCGGGCGAGGCGGCGGGCCATCTCCTCCGCCTCGGCGGCGCATTTCGCCTCGTCGGCGTCGCGGTAGAGATAGCGGACCAGGCGGACGAAGGGCGGGTAGCGGTGGACCCGCCGGAAGTCGAGCTCCTCGGCGTAGACGCTCTCGTAGTCGTGGCCGGCGGCGGCCTGGATCGCGGAGTGGTCGGGGGTGTAGCTCTGGACGACGACCCGGCTGCCGGGCGCCCGGCGGCCGGCGCGGCCGGCGACCTGGGTCAGGAGCTGGAAGGTCCGTTCGCCGGAGCGGAAGTCGGGGAGGTGGAGCATCGTGTCGGCGTGGACGACGCCGATCGCCGTCACCAGCGGCAGGTCGAGCCCCTTGGCGATCATCTGGGTGCCGACGACGACGTCGACCTGACGCCGCTCGACCTGGGCCAGAAGCCCCTCGTGCCCCCGCGCCTTGCGGACGCTGTCCTGGTCCCAGCGGAGGACGCGGGCGCCGGGGAGGAGGCGGCGGACTTCCTCCTCGACCCGCTGGGTGCCGGCGCCGAAGTAGTTGAGGCCGCCGCCGCAGACGGGGCAGCTCGGGGGCGGGAACTCGCGGTGGTTGCAGCGGTGGCAGAGGAGTCGACCGCGGTCGGCGTGGAAGACGAGCGGCACGTCGCAGTAGGGGCAGAGGCGGGTGCCGCCGCAGACGCGGCAGAGGACGACGGTGGCCAGGCCGCGCCGGTTGAGGAAGAGGAGCGATTGCTCGCGGGCGCGGAGCGTCCGCTCCAACAGCTCGCGCAGGCGCGCGCTGAAGAGGGACGCGTTGCCGCGGTGGAGCTCGAGCCGCATGTCGACGATCTCGACCTCGGGCAGCTCGAGCGGTCCGCCGGCGCGGTCGCGCCCAGGACTGTCGTCGCTTCCCGCGAGGGCCGGGCCGACGCGGTCGGGCAGGGCTAGGCGCCGGACCTCCCCGCGCTCGGCGCGCCAGGCGGTCTCGATGGCCGGGGTGGCGCTGCCGAGGAGGAGGACGGCGCCGCTCTGGGCGGCGAGGCGCTCGGCCAGGGCGCGGGCGTGGTAGCGCGGCTCGGCGTCCTGCTTGTAGGCCCCCTCGTGCTCTTCGTCGAGGACGATCAGGCCGAGCTGGCGCGTGGGGATCGGGGCGAAGAGGGCCGAGCGGGGACCGACGACGACCCGGCGCCGGCCTTCGGCGACGGCGCGCCAGGCGGCGTAGCGCTCGGCGTCGGCGAGGGCCGAGTGGAGGACGGCGACCTCGTCGCCGAAGCGGGCGGTGAAGCGGCGGACGACCTGGGCGGCGAGGGCGATCTCGGGGACGAGGACGATCGCGGCCCGGTCGTGCCGCAGGCACCAGGCGACCGCCCTCAGGTAGACCTCGGTCTTGCCGCTGCCGGTGACGCCGTGGAGCAGGGTCGGGGTCGGGTCGCGGGCGACGAGCGCCCGCTCGATCGGCGTCCAGGCGGCGGCTTGGGCGGAGGTCAAGGCGGGGATGGCGGCGCCGGCGGCGCCGTCCCCGCCGGCGTTGCCGAGCCGGGGCAGCGCGACCTCGTGGACGACCCCTTTGCGGGCGAGGGCGGCGACGACCCCGTGGTCGGTGCCGGTGCGGGTCAGGACGTCGGCGAGGGGGACCAGCCCCTCCCCGGCGGCGGGAGCGAGCCGGGCGCGCTGTCGCAGGAAATCGACGACCGCCCGCTGCCGGGGGGAGCGCTCGACGGCGCCGGCGACCACCTTGCCGTCGGCGGCGGCGAGGCGGACGAAGCGCTCGACGCGGGGGTGGGGGGCGTGGTGGGCGACCCGGACGACCCGCTCGAGCGCGCCGCGGGCTTCCAGCTTCTCGACCACGGTCGTCAGGGTGCTGCCGAGCGCCGTCCGCGCGGCCTCCAGGCTGATCTCGCCCCGCTCGTCGAGCAGGGCCAGTAGCCGGCGCTGGGCGGGAGAGGTGCCGGCCGCGTCGACGGGGGCGTTGGGCAGCCGGAGGTACTCGACGGCGCGGTGGTTGACGCCAGGGGGGAGGAAGGGGGAGGCGGCGGCGAAGAAGGGGCAGGCGGTTTCGCGGGCGAGCCAGGCGGCGAGCGCCATCCGGTCGGGGTCGAGACGGAAGGCGGGCTCGACCGGGGCGTGGACCGGCTTGAGGGCGAACGGCGGCGGATCGCCGTGCAAGCGCCGGACCAAGCCGAGGGTGAGCTTCTTCCGGACCGGGACCCAGACGAGTTGGCCCTCGCTGAGCCGGCCCCGCCAGCGGTCCGGCACGAGATAGCTGAGGACGCCGTCCCCGCCGCTCGGCCGGGCGCCATCGACGGCGACGTCGGCGACGACCGGCGACGGGACCGCGAGCGCGGATTCGGGCAGCGGCTCGTCCATACCGGCAGTTTACACCTGGGCGAACGTACAGAACAGGTGTCCGACCAGCGTGCCCGCGGGGATTTGGGCTCGCGAAAGGGTGGCGAGCGCCTCCGCCGGCGAATGCCAGCAGCGTCGTCGGCGTCACCGGCGGAAGGGGCGCTGCTTGCCGCGCCCGCCGGCCGGAGGCCGACAATCCGTCACTGGTGACGCCGAGTAAGGGGGGGACGACTCTTCTGGACGGCGCTCCAAGCAGGGAACGAGCGCCGGCGCGGACGTGCCGGGCGGCGCCCGCCGCGGCGCTTGCCGGGTGGGAGGGGCCGGGATAGGATGCGGGAATGGCGACGATGGTGCGCCCGGTCCGGCGGGACCGGCGCGAGGACCTGATCATCTGGATGCTCGATCTCCCGCTGTCCTAGCAGTCGGCGCAGAGGACAGCGGGAGGTTGGCGCCCCAGCGAGCGACCTCCTCCCGGCCCCCGTGGAGGCGGTATTGCCGTGCCTTCGGACACCGTTCGCGAAGATGATTGCTCCCCGCTCCCCGTGCCGGACCACGACGCGAACTGCGTCACACCGCGACCCGGCGCGAACGCTCTGGTCACCCCAATCCCTGGCCGGTGCCGGTGGTCGCGGCGGCTCCGGCTCGGCGGCCTCTGGCGCAGCCGCCAGTTCCGCCGCTTCTGGGCGGCCGAGACCGTCTCCCAGCTCGGCTCCCAGGTAACCGCGCTCGCGCTGCCCCTGATCGCCGCCCTGACCCTGGCGGCGACGCCGTTCGAGGTCGGGCTCCTGGCGGCGATGGGGAGCGCGCCGTCGCTGCTGGTGGGGCTCTTCGCCGGGGTTTGGGTTGATCGCCGGCGGCGGCGACCGATCTTGATCGCGGCCGACCTCGCCCGCGCGGCGCTGCTGCTGACGATCCCGGTCGCGGCGGCGCTCGGTGTGCTCGGGATGCCCCTGCTCTACGCCGTCGCCCTCCTGGTGGGGTCGATGAACGTCCTCGACGGCGTCACCTACGTCTCGTATCTGCCGGCGCTGGTGGGGCGGCGGGACTTGATCGAGGGGAACAGCAAGCTGGAGGCGAGCCGGTCCGCGGCGCAGGTGGTCGGACCAGGAGCCGCCGGCGGGCTGATCGGCGCGGTCGGCGGGCCAGCCGCGATCGTGCTCGACGCGGCGTCGTTTCTCCTGTCGGCGGCCTTGCTATCGCGGATCGAGCAGGAGGAGCCGGCGACGCCGCCGCGGGCGGCCCGTGCCGTCTGGGCCGAGACCGCGGAGGGACCGCGGGCGGTCTCCCGCCAGCCGATCCTGCGCGGGCTCGCCCTGAGCGCGGCGACCACCGAGTTCTTCGCCTACGTCTTCTTCGCGGTC
>JBBSNJ010000269.1:0-5230 GCA_038232775.1 Thermomicrobiales bacterium | reverse complement strand
CGACGATCGCGGCCTGCCGCTGGTTCAGGAAGAGCCGGGCCGGTGTCCGATCCACCTCGCGTCGTCCTCCCCGCCTACTTGATCACGGCGATCTTCGACCGATCGATGGTCAGCGTTACCGCCAGGATGACGATCAGCCCGTAGACGACCTGCTGGGCGAAGATGTCGACGCCGACGGCGTCCATCCCGATCCGGGCGATGATGATGATCGTCGCCCCGATCGACGTCCGCAGCACGCCGCCGACCCCGCCGGTGATCGCCGTGCCGCCGACGATCACGGCGGCGATGGCGGGCAGGAGCAGATTGTTGGCAACTGAAGGCCCGCCGCTGGAGAGCTGGGCCGCCAGGACGACGCCGGCCAACCCGGCGCAGCCGCCGGCGAGGGCGAAGGCCATCACCTTGTACCGTCGGACCGGAACCCCGGACAACCAGGTCGCCGGCTCGCCCATGCCGATCGCGTAGACGTAGCGGCCGAGGCTCGTCGAGCGGAGCACGACGAACAGCGCCGCGAGCACGATCAGCGCCAGCAGCGCCGAGTTCGGGAAGCCGAGGGTCCGCTCCCCGAGCCAATCGAGGAGCCCGGCGCGGCCGCGGATGGGGACCGTCCGGGCGTCGGTGATCGTCAAGCTCAGCCCCGTCCAGAGCCCGAGGGTGCCGAGCGTCGCGATGAAGGAGGGGATGCGGACCACCGCGTAGAGCGTCCCGTTGATCACCCCGCAGAGCACCCCGACGGCGACCGCGAGTGGCGCCGCCAGCAGCCACTGGTCGTCGAGCAGCATCGCCGCGGCGACGCTGGCGAGCGAGGCGATGGCGTGGACCGAGAGGTCGATCGAGCCCATCAGGATGACGATCGTCTCGGCCAGGGCCAGGAGCAGGATCGGGGCGACGGCATCGGCGGTGATCGCCAAGCTCCGCGGCGTGATGAAGGAGGGGCTGAAGACCGCCACCACCAGGGTCAGCGCCACGAGCGTCAGCACCGGGGCGGCGTAGCCGGTCCGCCACCGCCGGACACTGGTCCCGACGGCGTGCCACCGCCGACCCGCGGCCGTCGGTTCGCCCGGCCCGGTCACGGCCCCGCTGGTGGATACGTCGTCGCTCATCGGTGGCCTCCGCGGGGCGGGCAACGGCGGTCCGGGCGAACCGCCGGCCGCGTCGCCCGCGGCGGGAGTCGCCGGCGGCGGCGCCCGTCGGCGGTCGGGTGCCGCGTCACAGCATGTGCCCGACGACGTCGACCTGGTCCGGCTTCCGGCCGTCGCCGCCATCGAAGCGGTGGACGATCCGGCCGTCCTTCATCACGAGCAGGGTGTGGCTGAGGCCGATCGCTTCTTCGAGCGTGTCCGAGGTGAGCACGATGCCCATCCCCTGCCGCGAGACTTCGCGGATCAGCGCGTAGACATCCTCCTTGGCGCCGACATCGAGCCCCCGCGTCGGATGGTCGAGGACCAACACGCGGGGGTGGTGGGCGAGCCACTTGGCGAGCACCACCTTCTGTTGGTTGCCGCCGCTCAGGTTGGCGACCGTCGTCGCCGGCCCGGGAGCGCGGATGCCGAGGCGCTCGATCCACGCTCGCCCCCACCCGTTCTCCCGGCCGGGATCGATCAACCCGGCCCGACGCACCGGCGCCAGATCGGGGAGGGAGATGTTCTGGGCCACCGACAAGTAGGGCACGATCCCCTCCACCCGCCGCTCCATCGGCACGTAGGCGACGCCGTGCACGACCGCGTCGCGGGGGGAGCGGAAGCGGACCGACCGCCCGTCGAGTGCGAGGTGCCCGGCGTCCGGCACGAGCGCCCCGGCGAGGGCCCGGCAGACCGCCTCCCGCCCCGACCCGACCACCCCGCAGAGGGCGACCACCTCGCCGCGGTGGACCTCGAAGCTGACGTGCCGGAACTGCTCCCCGGCGCCGAGGTCGTCGACGGCCAGGGCGACCGCGGTCCGATCGTAGGCGGTCTGCTCCGACTCGCGGTAGTACTCCCCTTGGCGGTCCCGCCCGACCATCAGCCGGTAGAGCTCGGCGGTGTCCGAGCGGTGGGGGTCGCGCTCGGCGACGGTCCGCCCGTCCTTCATCACGTAGACGCGGTCGCTGAGGGCGAGCACTTCGTCCAGGCGGTGGGAGACGAAGATGAAGGACGCCCGCGCCTTGAGGCGTCGCACGCGGTCGAAGAGCAGATCGATCTCGGCTTGGGAGAGGACCGAGGTCGGTTCGTCGAGCAGGATGATCGGCTCGTGGCGCGAGCGATCCTCGATCGTCAGGGCTTTGGCCAGTTCCACGAGCTGACGCTGGGCGAAGCTGAGCTCCCCGGTGTAGGTCCGCGGGTCGAGCTCGAGATCGACCTTGGCGAGCTGCGCGGCCGCCGCCTCGTGCATGCCTGGCCAGTCGATGACGCCGAAGCGCATGAAGCGGTGTTCGTTGCCGAGGTAGAGGTTCTCGGCGACGCTGATGTTCGGGAGCAGCGACTGCTCCTGGAAGACCATCGCGATGCCGTGGGCGAACGCCTGACCGACGCTCTCGGCGAGGATCGGCTCGCCCCGCAGCCGCACCGTCCCGCCGTCCGGCTGGTAGATGCCGGCCAGCACCTTGAGCAGGGTCGACTTGCCGGCCCCGTTCTCCCCGATCAGCCCGACCACCTCGTGCTCCCGCACGGTGACGGTGGCGCGGTCGAGGGCGGTCACCCCCGGGAATCGCTTGACCAGCCCCTCGACCGCGAGCGCGGGGGGAGGCGCTTCGGGAGCCGGCCCCTGCGTCCTGGCCGCGGCGTCGATCACTTGATGATCGCGACGCGCGCGCGATCCATCGTCAGCGCGACGGCGACGATGATCAGGAGCCCTTGCACCGCCTGCTGCACGTAGGGGTGGACGCCCATCAAGATCATGCCGTTGCTGAGGGTGGTCACGAAGAGAACCCCGACCAGGGTCTGGAGCACTCCCCCGGTCCCCCCCGTCAGCGCCGTCCCGCCGACGACGACCGCGGTGACGGTGGTGAAGAGGGTACCGGCGCCGACGTTGGCCGTCCCCTGCCCGATCCTGGCCGCGGTGAGCACTCCGCCCAAGCCCGAGCAAAGCCCCGCGAAGGTGAAGATCAGCACCTTGTAGCGTCCGACCGCGACCCCGGAGAGCCGCGCCAGTTCCTCGTTGCCGCCGATGGCGTAGGCGTAGCGGCCGGGCCGCGTGAAGCGCTGGATGAAGTAGCCGACGGCCAGCGTCCCGAGCGCGAAGAGCGCCAGGTTGGAGAAGCCGAGCGTCTGCCCCAACGCCCAGGAGCGCACCATTTCGTCGCGGACCGGGACCGGCAGGCCGCCGTAGAGCACGGTCGCGGCCCCGATCCCGATCGACCACATCCCCAGGGTTACCATGAACGACGGGATCCGCAGCACGACGTTCATCAGCCCGTTCGCCAGCCCGAGGAGGCCGCCGACCCCGACCGCGATCGCGACGCCGAGCAACCCGAAGTCCGCCGAGGTCCGGCCGTTGACGACGAGGAAGCTGACGACGACGGAGCTGATGGCCATGATCCCCTCGATCGAGAGGTCGATGGCGCCGGCGAGGATGACGAACGTCAGCCCCACCGCCAGGACGAGCGGGATCGCGCTCTGCCCGACGATGCTGCGCAGGTTGCCGATGGTGGCGAACCGCGGACTGACCGCGGAGACGACCAAGCCGACCGCGATCAAGGCGAGCGTCGGTCCCCACTGGACCAGCAGACGGGTGCGGCGCTGGTTCGCCCGCACCCCGTGCCGCCCGGCCACGACCGCCGCCGCCGAAGTCTCCGCTCCCGTCGTCGGTCCCATGGCGTCTCCGACGTCCGCGGGGAGCCGGGGCGGGAAGCGCGATTCCTGCCCCACCCCCACCCCACCGCCCCCGTCTAGGCCGTCGGCGTCGCCGTCGTGTCGGAGCCGCCCGCGACCGCGAACCAGAGATCGTTCCAGTCGTAGTCGACGTTGCCGACGGCCACCGTCTCGAGGTGGGCCTGGGCGTTCTCCGGGGTGACGAGGATCGTCTTGTAGAAGAACTCGCGGTGCTCGGGCGGCTCGTTGCTCGGCACCAGCTCGCCCGTCCAGGCGTGGTAACCGAGGCTGAGCCCCAACCCCCCTTGGAGGAACGGGTCGTTCGCCATCGTCGCCGCGAACTCGCCGTCGATCACGGCTTGGACCGCTTGCGACGTCCCATCGACGCCGACCACCGGCACGGCGCCGGCCTTCCCCTGGGCGCGGAGGGCTTCGAGACAGCCGAGCCCCATCCCATCGTTGGCGGCCCAGACGCCGGTGATCTCGTCCCCGTACTTGGTCAACCAGCTGTCCATCGTGTTGAGCGCCAGGGTCTGGTCCCAGTTCGCGGGTTGCACCTCCAGCAGCGTGATGTCGGGGTAGTCCTGGAGGGCGATCTGGAGACCCTGGAAGCGCTGCTGGGCCGGCACGTTGTCGAGGATGCCCTGAACGGCGACGAACCCGCCGCTGCCGCCCATCGCCTCGAACAGCTCGATGGCCACCAACCGCCCGGCGGCCACGCCGTCGGCGGCGATGTGGGCGACGTAGTGCTCGAATTCCCGGGGATGGAGATCGGCCGGTTTGTTCCAGTGGGTGACGATCCAGCCCTGCGCTTCTTCGACCGACTCGACCATCGGCAGCGCGTCCGGAGCGTCGTTCGGGTCGACGTTGACGACCGTGTCTTGGCCGCTGGCGGCCAGCGCCGAGCGGATCGAGGCGATCCCCTTCTGGCTGTCGCCCTCGGTGGTCTGGACCTGGTGCTTGTCCTCGAGGTCGACCGAGGCGGCGAAATTGTCGCCCCCCTTGGCCCAGATCGCGTGGTACTCGTTGGCCAGGGAGCGGATCTGCGTCACCAGCGTCGGCCCCTCCTCTTGCGCCCGCGCCACCGGCACGCCGAGCAGACGGGCGACGGCGGCGGTGCCGCCGATGGCCCCCGCCCGCCGCAGCAGCGCCCGGCGGTCCAGCGCGTAGTTCACCAGTGTCTCGACGGTGACGGTCATCGTCTGCCTCCTCCCGAGTCGTCGACGTCGTCCGCCCGATCAGCCGCGTGCCGGCACCCCGCCGGGCGCCGGTCCCCCCGCTTCTCCCACCTCCCGCCCCCGCCCTGAGGCGGCGAGCGCCGAGGTGGGGTGCCATCATGGCTCCGCGTTTGCCGACTCGTGGCCGCGGGGGGGCCCCCCCCCCACCGCGGCCCCGGGCCGCCGCCGGGGCCGGGAGGGGGGGAGGGGGGGCTTTATGGGGGGGGG
>JBBSNJ010000268.1:0-5233 GCA_038232775.1 Thermomicrobiales bacterium | reverse complement strand
GGTGTTGTTGCGGGTGGCCGGCGAGTACGCCCTGCCGGTCCCGCCGCTGGCCCTGCCCGACCCCGATATCCCCTCCTCCCCGGACAGTCTGGAGCAATCCGCGGCGGCGCGGTTGTTCACGCGGCGCGCCCAGGCGGTCAACCCCTCCTTCGCGCTGACGGTCGGTAACGCGCCGCTGGTGGCGGAGATCTGCCGGCGGCTGGACGGCGTCCCCCTGGCGATCGAGCTCGCCGCGGCCCGCGTCACTCACCTCTCGTTGCCGACGCTGCGGGAACGGTTGGAACGTCGGCTGCCGCTGCTGACCGGTGGCGGCCGCGACCGGCCGCTCCGCCTGCAAACGATGCGCAACGCGATCGCCTGGAGCCACGACCTCTTGTCGCCCGCGGAACAGACCGCCTTCCGCCGCCTCGCTGTCTTCGTCGACGGCTTCACGCTCGAATCGGCGGAGTCGGTGGTGGGGGGCGATCGGCCGGCCCCCAATCCCGCCACCGACGACCCGTCCGTCGCGGCAGCCGCCCCGACCCTCGATCTCGTCGCCGCCCTCGTCGAAGCGAGTCTGCTGCGCTCGGAAACCGGCACGGGCGGATCGGCGCGCTATCGGATGCTGGAGACGCTGCGCGAGTTCGCGGATGAGCGGCTCCAGGCCAGCGGCGAGGCCGTGACCGTTAACCGGGCGCACGCGGCCCACTACTTGACGTTCGCCGAACGGCACGAGCTCGCCGAGTTCCTGCCGGATGGGGACCAGGCTATCGTCCGGCTCGAAGCGGAGCACGCCAACCTGGTGGCGGCGCTCGCCTGGCTGGAGCAAATCGGCGACTCCGCGCTCCTCCTCCGATTGGCGGCCGTGCTGAGCCGCTTCTGGACCGGTCAGTGCCACTACCAGGAGGGCCGCCGTTGGCTGGAACGCGCCCTGGCGGAGAACGGCGTCGCCTCGGCGACGGAGCGGGCCAAGGCCCTCATCGCGCTCGGCTCGATCGAGGTCTACCAGGGCGCGAATAGCGACGCGGCGACCCACCTGGCGGAGGGGCTGGCCGGCTGCCGGGACCGGGGCGACGCGCTCGACGAAGCCACCGCGCTGCTGGGGCTCGGCGCCGTGGCTGTCATGCGGGGCGACCATGACCGCGGCCAGGCGCTCCTGGCGGAGTCCCTGACCGCCGCCGCCGCCATCCCGGATCGCCGGCTGGCGGGGATCATGGCGGGCCGGGTCCTGACCAATCTCGCCGTCCTCGCCCGGACCCAGGGCGACGGCGCGCTGGCCGCCGACCACCTCGGGGAGGCGCTCCGCCTCGCCCGCGACGCGGGCTACGCCGCCGGCACGATCCTGGCCCTGGGGGACCTCGGCGATCTGGCCCGCGACGAGGGCGACCACGCGCGGGCCCTGGCGTTCTACCGGGAGGCGCTGCACCTGGGTCAGGCCAGCCCCGGCACACGCGTCGTCTCCGACGTGATCGAAGCCGTGGGGGTTGTCGCCGCCGCCAGCGGCCAGGGGGAACGAGGCGCTCGGCTGCTCGGCGCGGCGGAGGCGCTGCGCGAGCGGATCGGGCTCCGCTACCGGGTGGCGGAGAACCAGGCGGCGCTGGAGCTGGCCGTGACGACCGCCCGCGCCGCCCTCAGCGAACCGGCGTTCGCGACCGCCTGGGCCGTCGGCCGGGCAATGAATACGGGTCAGGCGGTTGCCGCCGCGCTCGTCCCGTTCGCGTCGAACGCCAGCCCCCTCGGTCCGTCCCTGACCCCGCGCGAGACGGAGATCCTCCGCTTGCTCGCGGCCGGAGAGACCGACCCCGCCATCGCCAGGAGGCTCTTCATCAGCGTCCGCACGGTCGAGAACCACGTCGCCCACATCCTCGCCAAGCTCGGCGTTCGCAACCGGACGGCGGCAGCGACCGCCGCCATCGCCGCCGGGCACGTCGCCCCCGCTCCTCCCCCGCCCCGCTAGCCGCCGCCCCCCCGTGCGGCCCAAGCCCGGAAGCGGCCGGCCATGCGCGCCGGCCCCTGGCGCGGTCGAATGAGTACCCGCCGCTCCCCGAAGTGAGTACTGGTACGGATGGAGCGGCACCTCCCCACCCGGTAGGGTTTCTCTCAGGGCGGTCCAGTCGACCATGAGCGGCCTCCTCCGCGACCGGCGCGGTGCCGCCGCATCCGCGGCGGCGCCACGCCAGGAGCGGGGCGCTCCGGACCGCCGCACGGGATGGGGTCCATGCCAGTGCTGCTCATTCGCCACCACGTCAGCGACTTCGCCCGCTGGAAAGCGGTCTTCGACGAGGACGGGTCATCGCGCCGGGCCAACGGCTCGCGGGGGGAACGACTCCTCCGCAGCGCCGCCGACGCCCACGAGGTTCTGGTCCTCCTCGAGTGGGACGACCTCGACCGGGCCCGCCTGTTCACCGACTCCGACGACCTGCGCGAGGCGCTGGCGCGGGCGGGGGTGACCGACTGGCCAGACATCTGGTTCCTGGAGGAGGTGGAGTGGCCGCCCGCCTGACGCGCGAACGCGACCGGATTCGCGTCGCCCGGCGCATGGGTCGCACCGCCCGTCCATCGATCGAGCACGTGAACCATGACGGACCACGAGCGCGGGCGATCGCGGCGCGACGACCCCAAACGCGGCACGAGGAGGAGCGCAATGGATCGCGGTCGAATACCCCGAGCGGACCGCCCCCTCTCGCGCCGCGCCATCCTGCGGGCCGCCGCGCTCGCCGCGCTCCCCCTGGTCGCCGCCGATCGCCACGCCGCCCGGGCCCACCTCCCCAGGTCGGTCGTCGCCGGCTCCCGCTCGGGTGTCATCGACATCGGTGGCCGCGACCTCTACCTGGAGTGCCGGGGCGCGGGCACCCCCACCGTCGTGCTCGAAGCTGGCTACCGCTCGTCCGCTCGGTTCTGGAGCGAGGATTACCTCCGGCCAGAGGCGCCGCGGACGATGGTCTTGCCCGCCGTCGCCGCCTTCACCCGCGTCTGCGCCTACGACCGCCCGGGAACCATCGCCAGCCGCGGCGATGACCTGCTCCCCAGTCGCGCCGATCCCGTCCCCCAGCCCCGAACCGCGCCGGAGGTCGTCGCCGATCTTCACGCCTTGCTCCGGGCCGCCGCCGTCCCCGGTCCGTACGTCCTGGTCGGCCACTCGCTGGGGGGCCTCTTTGTCCGGCTCTACGCCAGCACCTATCCCGACGAGGTCGTCGGGCTCGTCCTCGTCGATCCCTATTCCGAGCGGATCGAGACCCGGCTGACGCCCGAGCAGTGGCGGGCCTTGGTCCGGTTCAACCGTGAGTTCGGCTCCGACACGGTCGTCCCGATCCCAGACTACGGCGATCTCGAGACTCTCCCCTATGGCTTGTCCAACGCGGTGATGCGGGACACGGCGGCGGCCACGCCGCTGGCGCCGATGCCGCTGACCGTCCTCGCCCATGGCCGACCGTTCGATCTCCCGGCGGGAACGCCCGGGCTCACCTCCGCGTCGCTGGAAACGGCTCTCCGGGCGGCGAACGAGGACCTGGCGACGCTCGTCCCGAACGCGCGCTTCACTGTCGCCGCCGAGAGCGGTCACGACATCCACCAGGATCACCCCGAGCTGGTGACCGACGCCATCCGCCAGGTCGTCGCGGGCGTCCGCGACCCGGCGACCTGGGCGGCGACCGCCACCGGCCCGCCGGCATTGTCCTAGAGGTCCTTGAGCGCGAAGCGAACCACGGAGCGCCACAGAGGAGAGCCATGAACGCCGATCGTCTCAAGACGCGTGGCACCGTCCACCCGGACCAGCCGGTCTCCCGCCGCCGGCTGCTGAAGGCGGGCGCGGCCGGCCTCGCCGCCTCCCCCCTGCTCGGCGCCGGTCGCGGCCGGGCACCCGCCGCCGCCCAGGAGGCCACCCCGGCCCCCGACCAGGCCGAGGCCGCGCCGCTGCCGCTGACCGGCGAGCGGCTGGCCGCGTTCGAAGCCTTTGTCGCCGCCAAGCTCGCCGAGTTGGGGATCCCGGGCGTCGCCGTCGCCGTCGTCCAGGGCGGCGCCGTCGCCTTCCTCGAGGGATTCGGGGTCCGCCAGCTCGGCCAGCCCGCCCCGGTCACCGCCGACACCCTGCTCCGGATCGGCTCGGTCACCAAGTCGTTCAGCTCCATGCTGGCGGCGGCGCTCGTCGACGCCGGCCGGCTCGAGTGGGAGACGCCGCTGGTCGACCTACTGCCGACCTTCGCCGTCGCCGACCCGGCGCTGGCGCCGCGCCTGACGATAGGGGATGCCTTCTGCGCCTGCACCGGTCTGCCGCGGCGCGACCTCGAGTACCAGCTTCGCGCCCAGCAACTGACCCCCGAGCTGATGATCGCCGGGATCGCCCAACTCCCCCTCACTGCCCCCTTCGGCGAGAAGTTCCAGTACAGCAACCAGATGGTGGCGGCCGGCGGCTTCGCCGCCGCGGTGGCCGACGGCGGGTCGCCAACCGCCCGCGGCGACGCCTACGCGCTCGCGCTGCGGGAGCGGGTCCTCAACCCGCTCGGGATGGAACGCTCGACGCTCGACCTCCCCGCGGTGCTCGCCGACGGCGACTACGCGACCCCGCACGCCGCCGACATCGCCGGGGCGCTCCACTCATTGCCGATGATGGAGGACGACACCTGGGTCGTCCCGGTGACGCCAGCCGGCGGGCTCTGGTCGAGCGCGCGGGAGATGACCCGCTACCTCCAAACCGAGCTGAACCGCGGCCTCAGCCCGGACGGCGTCCGCGTCGTCTCCGCCGCGAACCTCGAGCGGACCTGGCGGCAGGGGGTCGCGCTGCCGTCGGGGCCGGACCCGGCTCCCGAGTTCGCGGCCATGTTCGGTGGCTACGGCCTGGGGTGGTTCGTCGGCACCTCCGGTGGGCAGCGCCTGATCTGGCACACCGGCTTCGTCCTCGGCTTCACCACCTTGGTCTCCTTCCTGCCGGAAGCGAACCTCGGGATCGCGATCCTGACCAACGGGTCGGGAACGGCCGAGCAGTTCGTCTACGCCACCCAGTTCCGCCTGCTCGAGCTGCTGTTCGACCGCCCGCCGACCATCGACGCCCTCCTCACGACCGCCCTCGCCGCCGATGCCGCCGGCCGGGCCGAGGCCGTCGCGCAGCTCGGCCAGGTCGACCCGGCGGTCGCGACCCCCTTCCTCGGGCGCTACGCGCACCCCGCGCTGGGCGACCTGACGCTCGCGCCGCGGGCGGGCACGCTCGTCTTGACCGTCGGTGGGTTCCGCTCCGAGCTGCGCCCCCGGCTCGATGCCG
>JBBSNJ010000267.1:0-5239 GCA_038232775.1 Thermomicrobiales bacterium | reverse complement strand
GCGCCCCGGCGTCGTCCTCGGCGTACCGGTTGACCCCGACCACGACCTCCTCGCCCGCCTCCCGCGCCAGCTCCTTGCGGTAGGCGTTCTCGGCGATCGCGTTCTGGACGAAGCCGGCCTCGATCGCCGCCACCGCCCCCCCCCGCTCCTCGACCCGCGCCAGCCACTGCCGGGCCTTCGCCTCCAGCTCGTCGGTCAGGGTCTCGACGAAGTAGGAGCCGGCCAGCGGATCGGCCGTCCGCGCGACCCCAGTCTCCTCGGCCACGATCTGCTGCGTCCGCAGCGCCAGCGTCGCCGCCTCCTCGGTCGGCAGCGCCAGGGCCTCGTCGTAGCCGTTGGTGTGCAGGCTCTGCGTCCCCCCCAGCACCGCCGCCAGCGCCTGGTAGGCCACCCGGACGACGTTGTTCAGCGGCTGCTGCGCCGTCAGCGTCACCCCCCCGGTCTGGGTGTGGAAGCGGAGCATCTCGCTCCTCGGGTCCCGCGGGCGCCAGCGCTCCCGCACCAGCGTCGCCCACAACCGACGGGCGACCCGGAACTTGGCGACCTCTTCGAACAGGTCGGAGTGGGCGGCGAAGAAGAAGCTCATCCGCGGCGCGACCGCGTCGACGCCGAGCCCGGCCGCCGCCGCCGCCTCGAGATAGGCCAACCCGTTGGCGATCGTGAACGCGACTTCCTGCGCCGCCGAGCTCCCCGCCTCCCGGATGTGGTAGCCGGAGACCGAGATCGTGTTCCAGCTCGGCAGCTGCTCGCGGCAGTAGGCGAAGGTGTCGGTCACCAGCCGCATCGACGGCCGCGGCGGGAAGATGTAGGTCCCCCGCGCCGCGTATTCCTTGAGGATGTCGTTCTGGATCGTCCCCCCCAGCGCCGCCGCCGCCGCCCCCCGCTCCTCGGCCACGATCTGGTACATCAGCAGCAGCAGCGAGGCCGGGGCGTTGATCGTCATCGACGTCGTCACCGCCGCCAGGTCGATCCCCTCGAACAAGCGCCGCACGTCGTCGAGCGTCGAGACCGCCACCCCGACCCGCCCCACCTCCCCGAACGCCCGCTCGTCGTCCGAGTCGAGCCCGAGCTGGGTCGGCAGGTCGAACGCCACGCTCAGCCCGGTCGTCCCCCGCGCCAGCAACAGCTTGTAGCGCCGGTTGCTCTCCTCGGCCGAGGAAAACCCGGCGTACTGCCGCATCGTCCACCGCCGCCCCCGGTACATCGTCGGGTAGACCCCGCGCGTGTACGGGAACTCGCCTGGGTCCGCCAGCGACGCCGGCTCCGCCGGCGCCCGGGAGACCGGCTCGATCTCGATCCCCGAGTCGGTCACGACCCGATCGCCCAACCCCTCACCCCCGGGCGTCCGCCCTTTCCTCCACCAGCTCCGTCAGCACCCCGGCTCACGACCTTGGGGACACCAACGCGACCCGGAATCGCCGGACGCCCCCTCCCGCGCCGGCCGCTTAGGCCGACGTCGCTCCTGTCGGGGAGCCGGCTCCCGAGAGGACGGCGTCACGTCGAGCCACGGCGCATGCGAGCAGGGCGGAACCCTCGGCCACCATCTCCAACCGCCCGTCCCGGTCCTCCTGGACCAGGGCGAGCTGCTCCAGATAGGCCGCCCCATGTTCCCGCATCGACGCTTCGGCAAACGCGACCGCCTCGACCTCGCTCTCGAAGGCGGCGATCAGATTCCCTGATCCCGTATTCCACACCTCATAGCTCATGGCCTACCCTCGATCCTCGTCCGTCGCTGATCGTTCGGACTCGGGCACGTCGTCGGTGCCGACCAGCACGACGCGAGTGACGCGCCGTACCAACTCGCCGGGGTGGCCCCAGAGGGTGAAGTGACCCCGGCTCCGACCAGTTCGCGCAAAGGTGATGTCCCCTTCGTGAGGCACCGCCACTTCGGCGATGAAGCGCCCGAGCCGGGGCACGAGCCGGCCCAGCTTGCGGGCCTGCGCTTCGGTACTGAAGACCGAGACCCCCTGCCACCTCCGGTCCCGCGCCGCGTCGCCCACGGGAAGTGGTTCACCACAGGCCTCGTCCGAGCGAAAGTCTTGCTCGCCCGGCGGGTCCGAGTGGACCAGGCGGGAGAACGAACAGGTGGGGATCGGCCCGCTCACGGCCCATCTCCCTGCCTGAAGCAATCATAGGTCAGGCTCGCGGCCCAATCCATGGCGAGCCGGACCAACCATCCCGGCCTGCATTCACCGCGGTGGATCCTCCACCAGCTCCGTCAGCACCCCCGCGCAAGACTCCGGGTGGACGAAGGCGATCCGCCAGCCGTGGACCCCGGCCCGCGGCTCCCGGTCGATCACCCGCCCCCCGGACGACTCCAGCCGGACCAGCACCGCCGCCAGGTCCGCCACCCGGTAGGCGACGTGATGCAACCCCTACCCCCGCTTGGCCAGGAACCTCCCGATCGCCCCCTCCGGGTCGGTCGGCGAGATCAGCTCGACCCAGCCCGACACGGCCCGGAACACCGCGACCTCGACGCCCTGCTCCGGTCCCACGAAACGCTCGCCGCCGCCGAACCCGAGCGCCGCGTAGCGGCCGGCGCCGGCCTCGAGGTCGGCGACCACGACCGCGACGTGGTGGAGGTCGAGCGCCAGGTCGGGCGGCAGGCTGGTGCCGCCGCCCACCGCTCCCGCCACCCCCCTCAGTCCTGCGGCTGCACGCCCGGCACGGCGTTGATGCCGGGCCGCGGGTAGGCCGCCGTCGGCGACAGCACCGACCCGTCCGGCGCCGGCGCCGAGCCCTCCGGCCGCAGTACCCTGCCCCGCCCCCGCCGGCCGCTGATCTCGAACCAGGCCAGCATCACCCGGTCGGCCACCGGCACCGCGTAGCTCGACCCCTCCCCCCCGTCCTCGACGATCACCGAGACCGCGATCTCCGGCGCCTCCAACGGCGCGAAGCAGGTGAACCAAGCGTGCTGCCGGGAATAGTTGCCGAACTCGTCCGCCTCGCCCAGCTCGGCCGTCCCCGTCTTGCCGGCGACCACGATCTCCGGCTCGTCCGGCGGGTTCGTCAGCGCCCACTTCGACGTTTGGTCCGCGTTGCGGTTGGCCGTCCCCGTCTGGCTCTGGACGACCCGCCGCATCCCTTCCTTGACGATCCCGAAGATGTCCGCCCGCAGCGCCATCTTCCGCAGCACCTCCGGCGCCGTCGGCGCGACCACCGCCTTGTCGTCGCCGAACGAGCCCCCCACCAGCCGGGGCCGGAAGATGGTCCCCCCGTTGGCCAGGGCCGCGGTGTTCAGGGCCAGCTGGAGCGGGGTCACGTTGAAGAACCCCTGGCCGATCGAGGCCTGGATCGTCTGCCCGGCGGCCCACCCCCCCGCCTCGTGCTGCTCCCAGAGCGTCCGCGCCGGCTCCTCGGCCGGCAGCTCGATCTTGGTCTCGGCGCCGAACCAGAAGCGCTCGCGGAGGTTCTTCAGGATCAGGTCGATCCCCAAGCCGCGAAAGACCTGCGGCGTGCTGTCGATCCGGGGCGAGGTGGTCCCGTAGTCGAACACGTTGTAGTAGTGGAGGAAACCGGGCTTCGACTGGAGCGGTTGCTTCGGCGTCCCCGCGTTGTAGAAGAAGACGTCGCACGACCGCTCGAGCGCGCCGTAGACGTCCAGCTCCTGGTGGCCCGACTTCAGCCAGCAAGGGTGGGTATTCCCGTCGGCTTCGTTGTACTCCAGCGGCAGACGGATCGCCCCGGTGCAGTTGAAGGTCGTCGCCGCGTCGATCTTGCCTTCATGCAACGCGGCCGCCGCGATGAACAGCTTGCAGGTCGACCCCGGCGGATAGATACCGCGCACCGCCCGGTTGAGCAGCGGCTTCGCCGCCTCCGGACTGGTGTACTCCCGGTACTTCCGCTGCGAGATGCCGTCGACGAAGAGCTGGCTGTCGAATTGAGGAACGCTGACCAGCGCCAGCACCTCGCCGCTCCGCGGGTCGAGCGCGACCACTGCCCCCGCCCGCGACTCGGTGTTCAAGGGCCGTTTCGGATCGATCCGCTCGATCTCCCGCCGGTCCTCGTTCGAGAACCGGATCCCCTCGCGCAGGATCTGGCTGACCGCCTGCTGGAACTCCAGGTCGATCGTCAGCCGCAGGTTCTGCCCCGGTTCGGGGTCGATCCGCTCCCGCTCGATCTCCTCGAATCGCCCCTCGTTGACGACGGTCTGGACGGTCCGCCGCCCGTTCCGCCCCTTGAGCACCGGCTCCAGCTTCGCCTCGATCCCGTCCTGCCCCTTGTAGCTGTCGTTGAAGTAGGCCGGGATCGCGCTGCCGGGCGGCCGCCGCTGGCGGGCGGCCGCCGTCGTGGGCGGGCTGGGGCTGGGCTTCGCACTGCTCGCACGGGAGGGCCTGTCCACGGCGACGCTACGGCTGGTCAACACCCACGCCGGCGTGTGGGAGGGCCACCCGGACAACTCCTCGGCCAGTGCCTACGGCGGCTTGACGGTGTCGTGGATGCCGACTGCGCAGGTCGTGCGCACCGTGCACCTCAGTGTCCGCCAGGACATCGAGCCGGTCGTGCTCGTGCCCCGCGGTGACCGGCTGGCCACGTCGACGGCCCGCGCTGTGCTGCCCACCCACGTCCTGCGCCAGGACGCCGTCCACCAGGCAGGACGGTCCGCGCTGCTCGTGCACGCGCTGACCACCGACCCGAGTGTGCTGTGGGACGCCACCTGCGACTGGCTGCACCAGGAGCAGCGACGCCCGGCATACCCCGGCTCGATGGCCGCCGTCGACACCCTGCGCGCCCTCGGGCACGCGGCGGTCGTCTCCGGGGCCGGGCCCAGCGTGCTCGCGCTGGTCCGCACCGACCTCGCCGACCTGGTGCAGGCCGAGGCCCGCGGCTGGGGCCGGGACTGGCAGGTGCTGCGCCCGGGCATCGCCCACCACGGGCTGCTCGTGCATCCCACCGAGGAGCCCTGAGCGGGCACCCGGAGGACCTCACCGGTCTGACAGCCGGCCTCGCGTGCGCTCGGCGGGACTCGAACCCGCACGCCCGTAGGCACAGGAACCTAAATCCTGCGTGTCTACCAGTTCCACCACGAGCGCGTGCGCGACGATCGTATGTCGTCCCTTCGACCGATGGTGCTCCCGCTATACCATGACATGCTTGGTCTCGTGAGCAGTCGGAGCAGAGTGCGCGGCGTGTTGCGCCGCACGGGGCTGGAGGTCCTTGGCTGGACCCTGGTCGGGGTGGGCATCGCCGCTCTCGTGCTGCCCGGTCCCGGGCTGCTGACCCTCTTCGCCGGCATCGT
>JBBSNJ010000266.1:0-5246 GCA_038232775.1 Thermomicrobiales bacterium | reverse complement strand
CGTGCAGCTCCTCGCGGGCGATCCGCGGGATCGGCGAGCGGCGGGCGTCGAGAAGCGGCAGCAGACGGTCGACGATCTCGGCCAGCGGCTGGTCGATCAAGGGAGCGAGGACGGCGGCGATCGTCGCCAGGAACTCCCGCAGCGCCGCCCGCGTCAGGGGGCCGATGCGGTCGGCGTAGTCGTCGATCCGGTGGGCCAGGTCGCAGAGGGAGATGCCCTCGGCGGCGGCCAGGCGCCGCAGCCGGAGCATCGAGACCTCGTCGACCAGGACGCGGGGCCAATTCAGGGCCGGCTCGAAGCAGTCGTCGTGGAGGGCGGCGACCAGGTCGAGGTAGCGCAGCGCCTCCTGCACGTCCGGCTGGTCGAAGAAGCGCCCGGGGTCCTGCCGCCAGACGGGGATGCCCCGCCGCAGCAGGGCCGCCTCGGCGGCGTCGAGCCCAGCGTGGGTGCGGGCCAGGACGGCGACGTCGCCATGCCCGTAGCCGGCTGCCACCGCGCGCTCGACCACCTTCACCAGCTCGTCCGCCTCGCCGGCCGGCGTCTCGAACCCCCGGCACTGGGGCGGCTCGCCCGCGTCGACCTGAGCGGCACTCGGCCCCCGGCCGAGCAGCCACGCGGCCGCGGCGGCGATGGCCGGGGTCGAGCGGTGGTTGTGGTCGAGCCGCAGCTCGGCCGGGTGGTAGTCGCGTCGGAAGCGGCGGAGAGTGGCCCGAGCGTCGGCCCCGCGCCAGCCGTAGATCGCCTGGTCTTCGTCGGCGACGGCCATCACCGCCGCCCCGTCGGGGTGGGGCGGCGCCAACTGCCGAATCACCCGGTCCTGCTCGGGGGAGACATCGTGCAGCTCGTCGATAAAGAGATAGCGGAGCCGCCGGCGCACCGAGTCGCCCGTCGTCGCGTCCCGCTCCAACAGCTCCGTGCCGCGGAGGATCAGGTCGTCGAAGTCGAGCGCGCCCGCCTCCCCCAGAGCGGCGCAGTACGCCTCGTCGATCGCGGCTGCCAGGTCGGCTCGGCGATCATCGCCGGGGAGCAATGCGCCCGGCTCGAGCCCGAGCTGCTTCCGCCGCCCGATCCGCTCGCCGAGCGAGCGGAACCACCGGTCGCTGCCGCGGCGATCCGTCGGATCGACGGCCACACCGGCAGCGGCGGCGGCCCGTTCCAGGACCGCCCGCCGCTCCGCCTCGCCGTAGACGCGGAGCGGCGGACCGCAGCCAATCGCGGCCCCATGCTCCCGCAGGAGATCGGCGCAGAGCCCGTGGAAGGTGGCGGCGTAGACGTCGGCCCGACCCAGGCGGTGTCGGAGCAGCGCGGCGGCGTTGTGGCTGAAGGTCACCGCCCGAATCGCCTCCGGCGGCACCCCGCCGGCCAGCAAGTGGCCGATCCGCTCCGTAATCGTCCGCGTCTTGCCGCTGCCGGGGCCGGCGACGACGAGCAGGTGACCGCCGTCGACCGGCCAGCCGACCACCCGCCGCTGCTCCGCCGAGAGCACCAGCGCCGTCGGTCGTCGCTCCCGCGCCCCGGCTTCCACCGCCCGAACCGCCCCCCGCGTCCGCCCGCGCCGGCTCCCGTCCCCGTGCCCCATCATAGCAAGGGGGCACCCCGCCGCCACGATCAACGGAGCGCCCCTCGGGCCGATTGGGCCGGGCGCGGCCACCGCCACCGAGACCGACGACGATCCCAGCCAGGACGGCACCGAGCCCGAGTCCGTGGCTCCACCCGAGCGGCTCGTCGAGGACGAGGGCGGCCAGCGCCACGGCCGTGATCGGGACGACTCCCGTGAAGAGGGCGACGGCGCTGGCCGGGACCCGCGCCAGCCCGCGGTAGGCCAGGAGGTAGCCGATCACGGTCGGCCCCAGGGCGTAGAGCAGGACGGCCAGCCAGGCGCCGCCCGAGACCGCCCCAAGATCCACCGTCCGCGCCTCGACCAGGGCGAGCGGCAGGAAGAGGACGAAGCCGAAGAACGTGACCCAGGTCGCGATCGCCAGCGGCGAAACGCGCGCGCCGACCCGTTTGCCGAGGACGAAGAAGAGGGCTTCGCCGACGGTCGCCAGCAGGATCAGCGCGTTGCCGAGGAGCGGGTTCGGCCCGCGCTCGAGCCCGCCGCCGGCGATCTCCCCGGCGACCGTCATCGCCCCGACGCCGCCGATCGCGAGCCCGACCCCGGCCAGTCCTTGCCCCCCCGGCCGCTCCCCGAGCAGCAGGAACGAGGCGAGGACGATCACCGCCGGGGCGGCGCTGGCGACGATCCCACCCTCGGCGGCCGAGGTCAGCCGCAGCCCATGGAGCCAACAGAGGGCGAAGCCGAAGACGCCGAACGCGGCTTGGAGGAAGAGCGTCGCCAGGTCGCCGCGGGCGAGACGGGGTCGCCCGCCCGCCTGCCGCAGCAGCAGCGGACCGAGCACGAGCGTGGCGAGACCGAACCGGAAGGCGGAGGCGACCGACACCGGCAGCTCCTCGACCATCCGCTTGCCGAGCACGGCCGAGGCGCCGACGGTGGCCATCGCCAGCGTCAGTTCGACGTAGGCGAGCCAGGGGGCCGACCCCGCGCTCGGTCCCCGCCTCGCTCCGCGCCCGGATATCGCCGCCCGGCGTCCAACTCCGTCCATCGCCCCTCCGCGCCCGTCGTCCACCCGGACGCCCCACCGACCAATGATCAGAACCGCGGCCGGCGTTCGGGGAGAAAGTTCGGGGGAGCGCTCCTCGACCGCCGCCGGCGCTCCGCCCGTCCGGCGCGCCGAGGCTGAACCGCCGCCCCGTCCCACGGTAGGGGCGACCCACGCGTCGCCCATCGACCGCCGTACCGCTGTACCGCCGTACGGGGCGACGCGAGCGTCGCCCCTACCAGGCGCGCCGCGGCAGACGCACCGCCCGGCCTATACTCGTCCCGGATTGGTTCCCAGGCGAGGGCCGTTGAAAGCCGAATAGAGGGGGCCAATCGGGAGGACAGTGTGGAGCCGCCGATCACGCTCCGGCGGGACGGGGGAGCGCCCCTGTACCGCCAACTCACCGAGCAACTGCGGACGGCGATCCTCGACGGCCGGCTCCCGGCCGGCGCCCGTCTTCCCTCCACCCGCGACCTGGCCTGTTCGCTCGGCCTCTCCCGCGGAGTGGTCGTCGAGGCCTATGACGAGCTGGCCGCCGAGGGCTACCTGGACGGGAAGACGGGAGCCGGCACCTACGTCGCGGCCGGGCTGCCGCGCCCCCGGCCGCGCCCCGATCCGGCCACCGGCCCCGCCCCCGCTCGCCCTCGCTGGCTGCGGCCCGAGGTTCCGGCCCGCCAGCCGGGGCCGCACCCGGAGCCAGGACTGATCGAGTTCCGCCCCGGCCGGCCCACCGTAGCGCCACTGCCGGCGACGGTCTGGCGCCGGGTCTGGCGGGCGGTCGGCGGGGAGGCGCCGCCGGGCGACTACGGGCCGCCGGCCGGCGAACCGCGGCTGCGGGCGGCGATCGCTCGGTCGCTCGGGCAGTCCCGCGGCCTCCGCTGCGGGCCGGAGGACGTGGTCGTCACCACCGGCGCCGTCCAGGCGCTCGCGCTCGTGGCGCGGGCGTCCCTCGGTCCGGCGATCCCGGTCGCCATCGAAGAGCCAGGCGCGCTACCGGTCCGCGCCATCCTGGCCGAGCACGGGGCGGCGATCATCCCCATCCCGGTCGACGCCGACGGCCTGGTCGTGGAGCGTTTGCCGGTCGGCGAGTCGGCGCCGGTCCTGGTCCACGTCACGCCGTCGCACCAATACCCGCTCGGCGGCCGGCTGCCGGTGGCGCGGCGGCTGGCGCTGCTCGAGTGGGCACGGATCCACGACGCCCTGATCGTCGAGGACGACTACGATAGCGAGTTCCGCTTCGGCGCGGCCCCGCTCCCGGCCCTGGCCGGGCTCGACGGCGGAGCGACGCGGGTCGCCTACGTCGGCACCTTCTCGAAGGTGTTGACCCCCGCCCTGCGGACCGGCTACCTGGTCGCCCCGCCCCCGCTGCGGGAGCGGGTCGTCGCCCTCAAGCCGCTGGCCGATTTTCACAGCCCGTGGCCGGTCCAGCGGGCGCTGGCCACCTTCCTCGAAGAAGGTCACCTAGAGCGCCACGTCCGCCGGATGCGGCGCCACTACGCGGCCAACCGAGCGGCGCTGCTGGCCGCGCTGGCGCCGGTCGCTTCCCTCGCCCGGCCGCTCGGGCTGGAGGCCGGTCTGCACCTCTGCCTGGAGTTCGGCCCCGGCCTCGACGCGGCGCGGGTGGCGGCGGCGGCGCTGGCGGAGGGGGTCGTCGTCGCCACCCTCGCCGACAACTACTTCGGGCCACCCGCCCGCGACGGCCTCGTCCTCGGTTACGGCGGCCTCTCGCTGGCCGAGATCGAGCGCGGCGGCGCCATTCTCGCCCGGGCGATCGGGCGGGAGGCGCGGCGCGGCGCGGACCCCGCCAGACCGCCGGTCCGCCGGCCGCAGGTCGCCTGAGCCACGGCCGCCCGGCGGCGGGGTGCGGCCCCCGAACCGGGTCGCGCTCCCGGAGGCCACGCCCCGCCGACGCGGCGGTCGGGAAGCAGTATCTTGGTGCCGACACCTGGCGCCGGCGGAGGATCGAATGCTAACTCCGGCTGATCCCTGGAGCTTCGACTCCCCCTCTCCTGCCGCTGCGGGAGAGGGGGCGGGGGGTGAGGGCCGGCGCCGCGGGGACCACCATCCACCCGAAGTCCGTCTGAGGAGGAAGCGATGACCCAGACCGTGACCGCGCGCCGGCCCCGCCACGACGGACGTCGATCCTGGGCTCGCCGCCGTGATCGATCGGCCCAGCCGCGGCGGTTTGGTCTGGGAGGGGGGAGACCGGCCGCGGCGCGCCCTCGCGCTACGGCTGGCCCGCGCCGATGAACCGGCGGGGGGCGGCTAACGCCGGTGGGCGGAACCAGCCAGAGATCGACCCCGGCGGCTACCGGGCGGAGGTCGAGGCGGCCGTCCTGGCGGCGACCACCGCCGGCCGAGCCGTCCGCGATCTCTACGACCGCGCCGCGGCCGCCACCTACGCCAAGGCCGACGGCTCCCTCCTGACCGACGCCGACCTCGCCGCCGACCGGATCGTCCGCGCCCTCCTGGCCGAGCGTTTCCCGGCCGACGCGATCCTGACCGAGGAAGGGGTCGACGACCCGGCCCGTCTCGCCGCCAGGCGCATCTGGATCGTCGACCCGATCGACGGCACCGACCAATTCGTCCGCCGCACCGGCGACTTCGACGTCCTCGTCGCCCTGACCGTCGCCGGGCGGCCGGTCG
>JBBSNJ010000265.1:0-5251 GCA_038232775.1 Thermomicrobiales bacterium | reverse complement strand
CCCCCTCGACGGCGACCCGACCGAGCCCCGGAAACGGGATGTGGTAGGCCGAGAGCAACGTCCCGTCGCTCGCCGCCAGCTCGAGGAGCCGGCGCCGGGTGCCCACCGTCGGCTCCGGCCGGACGTCGAAGATGGTCGTCCACTCGGGGTGGGCCAGGTGGAGCGGGTGGAGCACGGTGTCGGCGCCGTAGAGGAGCCGCTCCCCGGCCGACGAGACGTCGACGGCGAGCTGACCGGGGCTGTGCCCGGCCGCCGAGACGGCGGTGATCCCCGGGACGATCTCGGTGTCCGCCTCGATCAACTCGATCCGGTCGCGCAGCGGCGGCAGGTGGGTCTGGGCGAAGCCGAGCTGGAGATCGCGGAAGGGTCCAGGGTGCACCTCGGCCGTCACCGCCGACTCGTCGGTCCAGAACTCCCAGTCGAGTCGGGACATCAGGTACCGAGCGTTCGGGAAGCTCGGGGTGCCGGCGCCGTCGGTGGCGCCGCCGATGTGGTCCGGGTGGGCGTGGGAGAGGAGGAGGATGTCGATCTCCGCCGGCGTCACCCCGAGCGCCGCCAGGCTCTGCGGCAGGCGGCCGGCGGTCGGCGCCACGCTGCCCCCGAAGCCGGTGTCGACGAGCACCCGCTCCCGGCCCGTCTCGATCAGGAGCGGGGTGAAGGGGGTGATCCATTCGGACCAGGGATCGGGGACACCGGACCCGCGCAGCTCGGCCGCGAGTTGCTCGGGGGGAGCGGTCGGGAAGAGGATCGCGATCGGGTCGGGGAAGGCGGCGGTGCCGTCGGAGACGAGCGCCGCCGAGAAGTCGCCGACCGCGAACCGGTAGGCGCCCTCGCCGCCGGCGGCGGGGGTGGCGGCCGGGGTCGCCGCCTGGCCGGCCCTGGCGGGCACCGCTCTGGACCCCGCCGCCACGGCCAGGGCGGCGCCGGCCGCCCCCCCCAGCAGCGACCGCCGCGAAACCGACCGCGTGGCCAAATCGATCCGTCCGTGATGCATGGTCGTCTCCTCTCCTGTTGCTGACACCGCGGCGCGGGATGACGACCCGCGCCGCGTCGCTTCGTGAGACCCCCGCGTGGGGGAGCGTTCTCCCCCCGCGGCGGCCAGCTTCCGCGCCCGGTCGGGGCCCGCGCCCCGAGCCGTCGCCCCGCCCTCCACCGCATCGCCGCTCCTCCCGACGACGGCCGCTCGCTAAATGGAACGATTGGTCCAGATACCGGGCAAAAAAGGGGCCGCCTTGGCGCTCAGTCGAGGATCGCCATCGTCACCCGGACGATGTTCTCCAGCACCGCCCGGTCGGCGGTCACCTTCGACGTCACCCTCAGCCCCTGGACCGCGTTGAAGAGGTATTGCGCCACGGCGGTCGAGTCGAGCGCGGGATCGATCTCCCCGTTGGCCTGACCGCGCTCGATCGTCCGCCGCAGCCTCGCCTCGCCGCCGACCATGTTGTTGGCGACCCAGCGGGCGACCTCGGGGTCGCACAGGGCGCGCTCGACGGCGGCGTCGACGGTCAGGCAACCCCGGCCTCCCTCCTGGAGCGAAGCCTCGATCAGGCGGTCGAACATCGCCCGGATCGCTGCCTTGGCCGACCCCGGCCAGTCGAGCGGCGCGAACAGGGGCGCGCCTTGGGTGGCACCGTAGCGGTCGAGCGCGGCCAGGTAGAGGGCGCGCTTGTCGCCGAACGTGTCGTACAGGCTCTGGCGGCCGATCGCCATCGCGTCGACCAACTCCTGGATCGAGGTCGCCTCGTACCCCTGCCGCCAGAAGAGCCGCATCGCCCGGTCGAGCACCGCCTCCCGGTCGAACTCCTTGGTCCGTGCCATCTGTCCGGTCGCCTCCTCGCCCGACCGTCCCCACCGTACCGGATTTGGAACGAACAGTCAAGTATCCCGGACTGCGCCGATCCGTCTCTCCCCGCCGGGCCGCCCGGCGGATCGGCGATCGCGCTCGAACCGCAGGCTGCCGCCGCCGCCGCCGCCGCCCGGCCCCCTCTGAGGGCGCTATCATTGACCCTCTGGATGGCGGGAGGAGACCGAGACCGATGAGCATCGTGCCGGTCGAGCTGGACGACGGACTGATCGCCCTCCTGCGCGAGGCGAACGAGCACCGCTCCGTGCCGGAGGCCGTGCGCGAGCTGACGGTCATGGAGCTCTACCGCCGCGGCGCGCTCTCCGGCGGCAAAGCGGCCGAGCTCCTCGGCCTGCCCCGGCTCGACGTCATCCACCGCGCCGCCGACGTCGGCATCCCCTACTTCAACTGGGACCAAGCGGAGTGGGAGGCCGAGCTCGCCGCGATCGAGCGACCGTGAGTGAGGCGCCGATCGTGTGCGATGCGAGTCCGCTCATCGCCCTTGCCCAGATCGACCGCCTTGACCTGCTGCGCGAGATCTACGGGACCGTCGTCATCCCCCCGGCCGTGGCCCGGGAGATCGTCCCAACCCTGCCTCGTCCGCCAGCGTGGATGGTCCAACGGCCGCTGTTGCGCCCGGTTCTTCCCACGATCGCCCAAGCCGAACTTGGTCCCGGTGAGACCGAGGCGCTGACTCTGGCGCTCGACCTGTCGATAGACAGAGTCTTGCTCGATGAGCGCCAGGGGCGCCGCCTAGCCCGGCGTCTGAGGATCACGGCGATCGGCACGCTTGGCCTGCTCCTCCTCGCCAAGCGCCGGGGCCTGCTCGCGGCGGTTCGCCCCGAGATCGAGGCATTGGGGGCGGTCCGGTTCCACCTCGCGTCCGACCTGATCGCGCTCACCCTCGTCGCCGCCGGCGAAGACCCGCCGTCCGATTCACCGCGGGGCTGAACCCGACGACGCCGAGTTCTCGGTTCCGGATCACCAAGGATTGGATCCCACCGGAACCATCCGAGTTCGACCGCCCGCTCCCCAGCGGGGAGCCCCCCTATCCGCCCGCCCCGACCCGCGCTCCGCGTTTGGGCCGCGGTCAGCCGCCGGCCCCAGTCACCGGCGCGGCGCGGTCGGCCGCCCCGCCCCAGCCGGTCGCCGCCGCGGCGGACCGCCGGACGGCCCCCGGCGAGACCCCGACGACCCGCTTGAAGGCCCGGCCGAAGGCCGCCTCCGAGCGGTAGCCGAGGCGGAGCGCGAGCTCGCCGAGGGCAACCCCCTCCTCCTCCAGCCAGGTCTGGGCGACGAGCATCCGCCAGCGGGCGACGTAGTGCATCGGCGACTCGCCGACGAGCGCCGCGAAGCGGGCGGCGAACGCCGACCGCGACATCGCGACCTCGTCCGCCAGGGCGGCGACGGTCCAGGCCCGCGCCGGGTCGCGGTGGATCAGGGTCAGCGCCCCCCCCACCTGCCGGTCGCGCAGCGCCCCGAGCCAGCCGCTCCGCGCCGCCGGGTCCCGCTCCAGCCACGACCGGATCGCCTGGATCACCAGGACGTCGGCCAACCGGGTGACGACCGTCTCCCCCCCCGGCCGCAGCGCCTTGGCCTCCTCCGCCATCAGGCGCAGCGTGCTCTCCAACCAGACTCCCTGGGTCGTCCCCGCCGCCTCGACCCCGATCAACCGCGGCAGGGCACCGACCAGACGCCGGGCGGCCGGGTGCTCGAAGCGGACGGCGCCGCAGACGAGACCGGTCGCCGCCCCACCCCCGCCCTGGCGCAGAATCTCGTACCGCTCGCTGACCAACTGCCGCGGCAGATCGAACAACGCCGCCCCAGCGACCCCCGGCGCGCTCGCCAGCCGGTGCCCTTCCCCGTGGGGCACGAGCGCCAGCTCCCCCGGCCGCAGCAGGCGGTCCTCGCTCCCCTCCACCTGGAGCCAGCACCGGCCGGCCGTCACCACGTGGAACATCAGGCAGCCGGCCATCGCCGGCAGCTCCAGCCCCCACGGCGCGCTGAACTCGCAGCGGCTGTAGAAGGTGCCGCTCAGCCGCAGGAGATGGAGCGCCTCGCCCAGCGGGTCGACCGGGAGCCACGTCTCGTCCATAGCCGTGAGCATACCGGCCGCTGATGCCAGCGTCCAGGAATCCTGGACGAACGAGCATAAGACAGCGCGTTTCGATCATTCACCATCCCGTTCTCGGGCAGGACAATGGACGCCGAGGCCGCCGGAGTCGGCGGCACCAGCCAGAGGAGGAGACGATGATCGTCGTCATGGGCGCCACCGGTCGGACCGGCCGCAAGATCGCGGCGCGCCTGCTCGCTGCCGGTTGCCGAGTCCGCGCCCTCGGCCGCTCCGAGTCCAAGCTGGCCGCGCTCGAACGCGCCGGCGCCGAGGTGTTGACCGGGGACGCGGCCGACGCCGCCTTCCTGGCGCGGGCGTTCCACGGCGCCGCCGCCGTCTACACCCTGCTGCCGACCGACCCCCGCTCGGCCGACTACCGCGCCCGCCAGCGGCGGGAGGGGGAGGCGATCGCCCAGGCCCTCGGGGAGAGCGGCGTCCGCCGCGTCGTCGCCCTCAGCAGCCTCGGCGCCGAGCTGGCCGCCGGGACGGGGCTGATCGTCGGCCTCCACGACCAGGAGCAGCGCCTCCAGCGGCTCGCCGGCGTCGACCTGCTCCTGCTGCGCCCGGTCACCTTCTTCGAGAGCTTCCGCGACGCCCTCGGGCCGATCGCGCGGCACGGGGTCCACGCCGACGCCGTCGCGCCCGACCTCCCCCTGCCGATGGTCGCGACCCGCGACATCGCCGCCGCAGCCGCCGCCGCCGCCCTCGCGGTCCCCGACTGGCGCGGCGTCGTCGTCCGCGAGCTGCTCGGCCCGCGCGACCTCAGCTACCGCGAGGCGACCCGCCTCCTCGGCCAGCGTCTCAGCCTGCCCGATCTCGCCTCCGTCCAGCTACCCCCGGCCGCGATGACCGACGCCCTTGTCGGCGCCGGCTGCTCCGCCAGCTTCGCCCGCCTCTACCTCGAGATGACGCGCGCCTTCGGCGACGGCACGATCCGGCCGCTCGCCGGCCGCACCGCCGAGAACACGACGCCGACCCGGTTCGAGGACGTCGTCGACGAGCTGGTCGGCGACGACCGCGCGGCCTGACCCAGACGCCGGGCGGAGGTTGGGCCGCCGGCTCCCCCGGCCCCTGGCCCCCCGCCGGCCCGAAGGAACGCGGCGACCCGCGGGGCGGGCGCTCAAGGTCGGCGACGCGGCACCAGCGTTCACCCCGATCCCGTCCCAACGAGCAGGTGCCCGATGGTCCGCGACTCCCTCTTCGACCTGCCGCTCGCCGCGGCCCTCGGCTGCGGGCTCGTGGCCGGCGTCGTCTTCGCCGTCTCGGCCTTCGTGATGCGGGCCCTCGCCCGCCTG
>JBBSNJ010000264.1:0-5286 GCA_038232775.1 Thermomicrobiales bacterium | reverse complement strand
GCCGACGCCGAAGAGGCGGGCCGCCTCGGCCTGGGGGAGACCGGCGTCGATCGCCCCCAGCAGCCGCTCGCGGAGGTCGGCCGAGTACGGCTTCACCGGCGCCGCCTCGCACGGGGGCCAACTTTTCCGCAAACCGCTCTAGACGGCTCAAACCCGCTTCGTTTGCCTCTACCCGGAAGGCGGCGATAAGCAGGACGAACATAACCGAGAACAGCGCCACGTAGACGACGAGGTCCCCGGACCGGCGGGCATCCCTCGCCTCGGCCGCTACCCGCTTGAACCACATCGACGCCTCCTTGCGACCGGGGCAGCCTACCGCGTCGCGGCGCCGGACGCCTCCCGGCGCCGGACTACAAGGGAATGCCCAAACGCGACTCCTAGCCGCGCCAAGGGGCCGTGGCGGGCCGCGTCAGCTCCTCCCCCGCTGGGTGAGCAGCAAGCCGGCCGCGACGCAGCCGAGGCCCAGGAGGGCGGGCCCGGTGACCGGCTCTTTGAGGAAGAGCGCGCCGAGGACGACGGCGGAGACCGGGCTGAGGGCGAGGAAGACGGTGACCCGGGTCGCGTCGGCGCGGGCCAGCGCCCAGAGCCAGAGGAGGTATCCGGCGGCACTGCCGGCGCTGATGCCGACGACGGCGAGCCAGCCGCCCGGCGTGAAGCGCGGCCCATCGGTGAACAAGCCTTCGCGGGCGGCGAACGGGGCGAGGAAGGCGACCGAGCCAAGCATGGCGAGGGCGCCGACCGGCAGCGCCGGGTAGCGCCGCAGGTAGGGGCGGTAGAGGACGCTGCAGACGGCGCCGCAGCAGGCGCTGGCGAAGACGGTCAGCTCGCCCCGCCATGCGCCGTCGCCCCCCGCGGCCACCTCCGGGCCAAGCGCGAGGCCGACGCCCCCGACGCTGAGCAGGACCCCCGCCGCTCGGGCCGGGGAGAGGCGCTCGTGGCCGAGGGCCGCGGCCAGCAACATGGTCAGCACGGGGAACGTGGCGAAGATGAGGGCGCCCCGCGCCGCCGGGACGTGCCGCAGCCCCTCGTTCAGGAGCGCCACCAGGACGCCGAACTGGACGATCCCGAGCAGCGCGATCGGCGCCAGATCCCGCGCGGCGACGCGTGGGCGCCGCCCAACGAGCACCACCGGCGCCAGGCAGCAGAAACCGATCAGGTAGCGCAGCAGCGCCAGCGAGGCGGGGGCGGTCTGGCCGACCACGAAGCGGGTGGCGACGATCGTCGCCCCGACCTGGACGCCGGTGAGGGCGGCCGCGAGGGCGGGCGTGGTCTTCATCCGGAGTGGCGGGATCGGCCCGGCCGACCCGGCGTTTCGCCGCTCACAGCGCCAGCTCCCACGTCTCCCCGACCAGGTCGTGGCCGAAGGAGCGGTGCGGCTCGGAGGCGACGAGGCGGAAACCGGCCCGCTCGTAGAGGTGGCGGGCGGCGTGGAGGACGTCGTTGGTCCAGAGGGTGACGGTTTCGTAGCCGCCCGAGCGGGTGAAGCGGACGCACTCCTCGACCAGGCGGGCGCCGATGCCGAGGCCGCGCACCCGCGGCTCTACCAGCAGCAGCCGGAGCTTGGCGACCCGCTCCGACACCGCGACGAGGAAGACGGAGCCGACCGGCTCGCCGTCCCGCTCGGCGATCCAGCAGCGCTCGCGCCGCGGGTCGTGCCCCTCGACGAAGGCGGCGACGATCCCCGCAACCAATCCCTCGAACCGCTCGTCCCAGCCGTACTCGTGGGCGTTGAGCACGCCGTGCCGGCCGACGACCCAGCCCATGTCGCCGGGGCCGGGCGGGCGGAGCAGGTACGGCACCGGCGGCTTGGCGCGCGCGTCGAGCAGCCGCTCGATGGTCGCCATCGCCGCCACGACGCGCTCTTGATCCGGGGCGGAAAGGCGGGTCAGCAAGGCGCCGATCTCGGCGCGGGAGCGCTCCTGGAGGGGCGCGAACGCCTCCCGCCCCGCCGGCGTCAGGCGGAGCAGGCGGCGCCGCCCGTCCACCGGGGAGGACTCCGCAGCGACGAAGCCCCGGCCCGAGAAGCCGCGGAGGATGCGGCTCAGGTAGCCGGGGTCGAGGCCGAGCTCGCGGGCCAGCTCGCCGGCGGTGACGTCGTCCCGGTGGGCCAACTCGTAGAGGACGCGCACCTCGGCCAGCCCAAATGGACTCTCCAGATATCCCTCCTGGAGGACGCCGATCCGCCCGGTGTAGAACCGGTTGAAGCGCCTGACGGCGCGGACGCGCCGCGCGAGCTCGGTCTCGCTCATGCTTGCCGCCTCCCATCTCTCGTCCGGATTCGGATGCTATCGTCAATCAACAAGTTGCCGATGTCAACAAAACAGCGCGTCCTCCCCCCCGCCCGCCGACCTACTGCGCGAGATACCCCCCGTCGACCGGCAGCACCGCCCCCGTGATGAACGACGCCTCGTCCGAGGCGAGGAAAACGATCGCCTGCGCCACCTCCCGCGGCTCCCCGATCCGCCCCATTGGGTGCGCCCGCTCGATCGCCGCCAGGTACTCGCTCCCCCCCGGCTCCTCCGGCAGCCGCCGCACCCGCTCCGTCCGGATCGTCCCCGGCGCCACCGCGTTGACCCGGATCCCCCGGTCGGCCCACTCGACCGCCAGGTGCTTGGTCAGCCCCGAGGCCACGAACTTGGCCGGGCCGTAGGTCGCCTGCCGCTTCTGCCCCGCCTCCCCCGAGATGGAGGACAAACAGACGATCGACCCGCCCCCGCCCGCCAGCATCGCCTCGATCGCGTACTTGCAGCAGAGGAACATCCCCCGCCCATCAACCGCCATCACCCGGTCCCAGTCTTCGGCCGTCGCCTCCAGCACGTCGTTCAGGGGAATGATCCCGGCGTTGGCCACCAGTACGTCGAGCCGCCCGAACCGCTCGACCGCGGCCCGCACCATCCCCCGCGCCTCGGCGTCGACCGAGACATCCCCGACCACCGTCTCGACCTCGGCCCCGAGCGGCGCCAGCTCCGCCGCTAGACGCGCCAAACCCTCCCCATCGACGTCGGCGACGACCAGCCGCGCCCCCTCGAGCGCGAATAGCTCTGCCGTCGCCCGCCCGATCCCGGCCGCCGCCCCGGTCACCAGCGCGACCTTGCCCAGCAGCCGCCCCAGTCCGCTGATCGACTCCGCCATCGCCCCCGCCCTCCGTCGCCGCGGCCCAAACCCGGAGCGACCGCTACTCGCGACGCCCTGCCCGGTCTACCCGGCTTCCCGCGGCACCAGCGCGATCGCCCGGCCCGGCCCCCCGGTCGAGCCCCAGACCTTGATCGGCAGGAAGACGAACAGCGCCCCCCGCGCCGGCAGCCGCCGCAGGTTCGCAAGCAGCTCGACGTAGAGCATCCCCTGCCCGAGTCCGAACTGGTGCGGCGGGGCTCCCGCGTGCGACGCGCCGACGCTCACCCCGTCGAGCCCAAGCGTCCGCACCCCCCGCGCCAGCAGCAGCTCCAGGGCGGGGATGCCTGGAGTTGGCCATCCGGGCCCCTTCCCCAGCAGGAACGGGTCGAGCACGTAGGCGCTCCCCTCCGGCATCGGCCGGTAGCGCTCGTCCCAATCGGTCCGGAAGAGGACGATCTCCCCCTCCCGCAGCCGCCCGTGCTCCCCCTCCCATCGCTCGATCAGCGCCGGCCCGATCTCTGGACTGAGGCCCCCCTCCCCCTGCCCCGTCAGCTCCGTCGCGTCGATCACCGCCGCCGGCCCGATCAGCCGGCCGAGGTCGATCGTGTCCCCCGTCTGCAACCCCAGCTCGCTCGCGTGCGGCAGTCCGGAGCCGGGCGGCGGGATGAAGTGCGTCGGCGCGTCGAAGTGGGTGCCGCAGTGCTCATCGAGCGCCAGCCAGGCCGTCTGGTACGGCCCCCGCAGCCCGTTGACCGGCTGGATCTGCCCCTCGTGCCGCGTCTCGTACCAGTTGTAGACCTTCCGCTGGAACGGCAGGTGGGTCGGCCAGGCCGCCGGCAGGTGCTCCGCCAGCGTCACCGTCAGGTCGACCAGCTCACTCCCCTGCACCGCCTCGACCAGCGCCGCCCCGCTCATCCCCTCGGCCCCTCTCAATACCAGACGCCAGACGCCAGTTGTCAGTTGCCAGGTGCCCGCTGACCATCGCCTGCCCCCTAACGCCTAACGCCTCGTCTACTCCGCCTGCGTCCGCACCCGCTCCAGCCGGAGGGCGACCACGTTCAGCAGCAGGGCGCCGACGAGGATGATCCCTTCCAACGCATTCTTGATGTAGATGCTGATGTTGGGCATCAGGTTCAGCCCGTTCGAGAGGACCCCGAAGATCAGGATCCCGAGCACCGTGTTCCGGATTCCCCCCTCGCCGCCGAAGAGCGACGTCCCGCCGAGGACGACGGCGGCGATCGTCGCGATCAAGAGGTCGCCGCCGGCGGCTGGGTTCGCCTGCGAGAGGCGACCGACGTCGAGCATCCCGGCCAAGCCGGCCGTCAAACCGGAGATCATCAGGCAGAGCATCACGACGCGGCGGGTGTCAACGCCCGACATCTCCGCCGCCTCCCGGTTGCCGCCGGTCATGTAGACGTAGCGCCCGAACTTGGTGTAGCTGAGCACGAAGTCGCCGATCAGCAGCACCACCGCGGCGACGATCGCGATCACCGGGATCCCGAACAGCCGCTCCCCCGAACCGCCGAGGAAGCGGAGCAGGGTCGGCGCCTCGAAGATCGGCCGCCCCTGCGTCACCCACTCCGAGAGACCGACCGCGATCGTCAGCATCGCCAGCGTCATCATGAACGACGGAATCCCGATCCGGGAGACGAAGACGCCGTTGATCAGCCCGAGCAGAGCCCCGACCGCCAGGCCGACGAGGATGCCCCAGTTGCCGAGCTCGACCCAGGTGCCGACCCAGAAGTAGGCCGAGAGCACCCCGGCGAAGGTCGCGATCGAGGCGATGCTGAGGTCGATCTCGGCGCAGAGGAGAACGAAGGTGATCCCGGTCGCGGCGACGGCGACCCGCCCGACCTGGGTCAGGATGTTCTGGAAGTTGGCCACGTCCAGGAAGCGGTCGCTGGCGATGCTGAAGAAGGCGACCATCGCCAGCAACGTCACCATCGGCGCCAGGATCCGCGCCCGGCGGCTCGCCCACCGCAACGCCCGGTCCCCGGCTCCCGCCGAGGGCCGCCGCTCCGGCACCGCCCCCGCCCCGACCCCCCGCGGCAACTCCTGCGCCATCGCCCCCCGCCTCCCGATCTCGATCGCCAGTTGTCAGTAATCAGTTGCCAGTTGCCAGTTGCCAGTTGTCAGTTGCCAGGTGCCCGATGCTCGTCGCCTGTCGCCTGT
>JBBSNJ010000263.1:0-5293 GCA_038232775.1 Thermomicrobiales bacterium | reverse complement strand
GACCGGCTCGGCGCTGACGACGTCGATGTGCCCGTTCAGGATCAGCGACCGGCCGCCACCGGCGCCGGCCACGACTCCGGCCACGTTCGGGCGGCCGGCGAACGGCACGCCACTGTCGCCGCCGTTCGGCAGCGAGCGCACCTCGTCGTCGAGATCCCAGCTCTCGGTCGCCGCGCCCGAGGCGCGGAGATGCGCGGCGACGAACTCCTGCGCCGCCGCCTCCTCCCCGAGCAAGCTGGGCCGGCGGACCAGCTCCGCCACCGTCTCGATCAGCTCGTCGCGGCGGGCGTCGATCGCCGCCCAGAGGCGATCGACCGCCGGGCTGATCGTCGCCGCCTCCGTTCTCCGCTCCGACATGGCTCCCCTTCCTTCGGTGCCGGCCGGGCGACCGCCCGCATCCCCTTCCGCCCCCGCCCGGCCCGGCACCGGCGCGTCGGCACTCCGCCACGGAGGGGCGCTGGTGCCTACGGCTTCCCTGCCTCCGCCTGCCGGGCCGCGACCTGATCGAGGACCGCGGCCACGATGCGCAGGTGCTTGGCGCCCTTGATCTGCTCGATCCCCGCGCCCGAGACCGGGCCGAGCTCGTAGCGGGCCTTGGCCGCCAGGATGCGGCGGACCGAAGCGTCGACCCGCTCCTCCGGGATGCGACCGGAGGCGACGGCGTCGAGGAGCCCGTCCCGGATGCCCTCGAACTTCTCCGGCGTGCAGGAACCGTCGATCCCGACGTTGCGGACGCAGAGCACGACGTCGGCACCGGCCAGCACCGCCTGCACCCCCGACTCCTCGGGCGGGTAGATCTGGGTGATCCCCGCCATCCCCATGTCGTCGGTGACGATCAGCCCGTCGAATCCGATCTCCTCGCGCAGCAGCCCGGTCTGGATCGGGGCCGAGACCGTCGCCGGCAGCCCGCTCGGGTCGAGCGCCGGGTAGACGACGTGGGCGGGCATGATGGCGTCGATCCCGATCCCGACCGCGGCCCGGAAGGGCGCGATATCGACCGCCTCGAGCGACGCCCGGTCCTTCTCGACGAACGGCAGCGCCTTGTGGGAGTCGGCGGTGGTCGCCCCGTGTCCCGGGAAATGCTTGCCGACCGAGAGCACGCCGGCGTCGTGGAGACCGGCGACGTAGGGGAGGGCGGAGGTCTCGACCAGTTCGGGCGTCGGGCCGAACGAGCGATTGAGCGACCCGATCACGGAGTTGGTCGGGTTGTCGTTGACGTCGAGCACCGGCGCCATCGCCATGTTGATCCCGACGGCGGCCAACTCCTCGCCCGACATCCGCCCGTAGTCGCGGAGCAGGGCCGGGCAGCGGGCCAAGCCGACGGTCGCCGCGTCGGGCATCAAGGTGAAACCGGCGTAGGAGTTGGCGCGCTGGACGAGGCCTCCCTCCTGGTCGGTGGCGATCAGCAAGGGCGCGCCGTTGCTGGCGAGGGCCAGTGTTTGCAGCCCCTGGGTCAGCGCCAGCACCTGCTCCGGGGCGTCGACGTTGCGGCCCATCAAGATCACGTTGCCGACGTGGAGCTCCTCGATCAGCCGCCGCTCGTCGGCGTCGACCGCGGTGTCGGCGATGCCCGCCATCAGCATCTGCCCGACCTTGACCTCGAGCGGCATCGCCGCCAGCGGGTCGGGGAGTTGCCCCGGACTGGTTCTCGGCGCCGGGGCGGCCGCCACTGGCTCGTCAATCGGCATCTCCAGGTCGCACTCGGCCGCGTCGGGGTCGAGGGTTTGGCCGGGGGGCGCCGCCAGCGCGACGGTCGTCAGCGTCGGCAGGATGAGGGCGAGCAGCAGCACGGTCGCGAGTCCGCCAAAGCGGGCCGCGGCCGGCGGCGACGGCGGTTTCGGCATCGGTCGATCCTCTCCTCGAAGACGCGTCGGCGCGGGCCGAGGCCGGTGCCGCGGGCGACCGGTCGCGGCATCCTACCCGCTTCCGCGCCGCCGCGCCGCTGTTCCGCGCGGAGGGAGGCTCCGGCGCGCGCCGCTTCCCTGGTACATTACGTGCGAGCCGGGGGCAGATACGGAACGACGGAGCGACGACCCGAGGACCCACGAGCGGGGGTGATGAGCGGTGAACAGCAAGCAGTTGAAGGGTCTGGCGGTGATTAGCATCGCCGACGGCGAGAAACTCGGCGCCATCGAGCGGGTCCTGATCGACCCGGTCGGCCGCAAGGTGGTCGGCTTCGCGGTCCGCGAAGGCGGCGGCGGCATCCTGCCGACCCCGATGGACAGCACCGACGAGGACTACATCGATATCGACGACATTCATGCCCTCGGCCAGGACGCCGTCACCCTCGACGACAAGGGCAAGGTTCGCGGCGACAACACCCGCGCCATGGGGGACAAGCTGGTCGACCTCGACGACCTCTCGAAGCTGAAGGTCGTGACCGAGGGCGGCACCTACGTCGGCGACCTCGACAGCGCGGAGATCGACGACCGCTCGTTCGCCTTCACCGAGCTCGAGGTATCGCCCGGCTTCTTCCAGTCGAACCGGCACATTCCGATCGGTCAGGTCGTCAACATCGGGACCGAATTGATCGTCGTCGGCGACACCGTCGCGACCGACGAGGCGGCCACCGTGGATAGCTCCGAGCGTCGCCGCTTCGTCGTCGGCGACTCCTAATATTCCCGGCGAGCGCTTCAAAACCGATCAGTTGAGCGTCGGCCCTCATCCCCCAACCCCCTCTCCCGGTATGCGGGAGAAGGGGAGCCGACGCCGCGGAGTCGTTGAGCAAGACGAGTTCTCGTTGCGCCATCGGGAGTGGGACCGGGGCAAGCGGGCCGGGGGCAAGACGGAACTTGGCTGAACCGTCCCATGACCAGAGGCGGGTCTCATTCCCTTTTCTGCGCTCGGGCGAGGGGTTCGGGGTGAGGGCCGCTCCCCCCAGCGGGCCGCGAGTAATTGGCCCCGGTAAGAAGGTAGGTTCCTGGGGGAAGCGGAAGCGAGCATCCGATGTTCGTCTAATACCGAGTTCGGCTGAACAGTGGGGCTTCAGCTCCCCCGCTCCTGCCGAAGCGGGAGAGGGGGTGGGGGTGGGGGTGAGGGCCGCCGCCGCGGACACCGCGATTCATCCGACGTTCGTCTGAATCCGCTCGCCGGAGACCGGTGCTGAATCAATGGAGCCCTCGTCCGCTGTGGTCCCCCCCGATCTCGGCGCCGTCGTCGAGGAGGCGATCCTCCTCCCTCGGTCCGGGCTCCGCTACCGGATCATCCGCCCGGTCGAGACCGACGCCCTGCTCGACCGCGCCGCCGCCGATCCCGAGCAGCAGCTCCCCTACTGGGCCGAGCTCTGGCCGAGCGGGATCGCCCTCGCCGACGAGGTCGCCACCCAGCCGGAGCTGGTCGCCGGGCAGCGCGTCCTGGAACTCGGTTGCGGGCTCGGTCTGACCGCCACCGCCGTCCTCGCCGCCGGTGGCGAGCTGACGGTCACCGACTACGCGCCCGAAGCGCTCCGCCTCTGCCAGCGGAATACCTCGAGCAACGTCAGCCAGGAGCCGGAAGCGCTTGCGATCAACTGGCGATGGCCGCCGCCCGCGCTCTTCGACTGCGCCGGGGGGGGATTCCCGGTCCTGCTCGCGGCCGATGTCCTCTACGAGGCGCGCGACGTCGCGCCCCTCCTGGGGATGGTCGGTCGCCTGGTCGCCCCCGGCGGCCTCCTCTGGCTGGCTGAGCCCGGCCGCCCTCCCGCCGCTCGCTTCCTCGAGGCCGCCCGTGAGCAGGGGTGGTCGGGACCGTCCACGACGCACCCCGGCCCCTGGCCCGACCCGAAGGACGACGGCGTCGTCGTTCGCCTCCACAAGCTCTGGCGCCGCTGATCGGGGGCAACGGCGGGTCGGCCCGGAAGGTCAGAGATCCTCGACCCCGCCGCTCCGGGTCGCGTTCTCCCAACGGCTGACCCCACCCACGTCCGTCACCCGCCAGACCTCGTCGACGACGGCGGAGAGGCGGACGTCGTCGACGTGGCTGACGATGAAGAGCTGGCGGAAGGCGTCGTTCCCGGCGGCGACCTCCTCGGGGCTGGCGGCCAGGGCGCCGAGCGTGCCGAGCACCTGCGCCCGCCGCTCCTGGTCGAGCGAGCCAAAGACCTCGTCCAGGACCAAGAAGCGGGGCGGGTTGACCGCCTGGGCGCCGATCAGGCGGGAGAGCGCCAGCCGGGCGCAGAGGGCCGCCACGTCCCGCTCCCCGCCCGAGAACTCCTCGATCGGGAAGTCTTCGTCCTCGTCGAAGATGCGGAGGCCGTAGTTGTCGTCGAAGACGACTCGGTCGTACTTTCCCTCCGTCACCGCCGCCAGGAGGTCGCCCGTCTGCTCGGCGAGCTGGGGGGTCACCTTCGCCGCCACGTACTGATCGAACCTCGAGAACTCGCCGTACATCCGCTGCAGGTCGTCCGCCTCCCGCTCGCGCGTTGCCGCCCTGGTCGCCAGTGCCGCCAGCCGCGCCGCCTCCGCGGCCAGCGCGTCCCGCTGCCGCGCCGCGTCACGGACCGCGGCCTCAGCCGTGGTCAGCGCCAAGGTCGCCGCCTCGGTCGCCTCCCGCGCCCGCGTCTCCGTCGCCGTCGCCGCCTCCAGAACCGCGACGTCGAAGCCGAGCGCGACCCGCTCCCGCTCGACCCGCTCCCGTTCCCCGCGGAGCCGCTCGATCTCGGCCGAGGCCGCCGCCCGCGCCGTCGCGTGCTCCGGCCGGCGGGCCAGTTGGGCGTCGATCTCGGTGATCCGGGCCGCGGCCGCGACCGCTGCCTCCAGCTCCCGCTCGGCCGCCGCGTGCGCCGCGCGGTCGTAGGCGACGCTCCCGAGCGCGGCCATCGCGCCGCAGGCGACCTCCGCCTCGGCCGCCGCCGCGCGGGCGGCGTCGGCCAGGCGGAGCAGGAGCGTCCGCGCTTGCTCCACCCGGCGCAGCGTGGCTGCCCGCTCCTTGGCCGTGGAAACCTCGTCCTCCGTCGGCTCCCGGTCGAGGCCGAGGTCGTCGACCGCGGCCGCGCAGGTGGCGACCAAGGAGTCGAACGTCGCGGTCGCCTCCTCGACCATCGGCGCCCCTTGGGCGATCCGGCCCTCGATCTTCACCAACCGCTGCAGCTTCTCCTGGGCGGCGACGCGCGCGTTCTCGGCCGCCGCCGCCCGCCCTTCCTTGGCCAGGGCCGCCTCTCGCGCTTCCTCCTGCTTGATCGCCTGCGCCCACACCAGGAGCGCGGTCTCGACCTCCTCCGGCTTGAACGGCCGCTGGCAAGTCGGGCAGACATCGGCCCCGGCGGCGACCCGCAACGATGCCGACATCCCTTCCAGGCGGCGCCGGTCGTCCGCCG
>JBBSNJ010000262.1:0-5297 GCA_038232775.1 Thermomicrobiales bacterium | reverse complement strand
GGTGATCGGCCAGAGTACTCTGGCCGGTGAGCGCCGGATGCTCTTGCCCTATCCCGCCCGTTTCCAGCCAGTCGTGGATGCCGTGCTGCGAAGGAATGCGCCCCGTCCAGAAACTGGCGCGCGCGGGCGAACACACCGGGCAAGGCGTAAAAGCCCGCGTCAGGCGCGCTCCGCCGGCGGCGAGATGGTCGAGCGGGTGATCTGGCAGGGGACGTTCGGCGGTCGGTTCGGCGAGCGGACGCACGCGCTCGACGTCTTCCGGCGGCACAATGAGGCGGTCCAGGCCGCCGTACCGCCGGAGAAGCTGCTCGTCTTTGAGGTCAAGGAGGGGTGGGGGCCGCTCTGCCGGTTCCTCGGGGTGCCGGTGCCGGCGACCCCCTTCCCCCACGTCAACGACACGGCCGACTTCCAGCGGATGATCCGGCGCCGCTTCCTGCTGCCGGCGGCGGCGGTGGGGGCAGGGGTGGTCGCGGCGGGCGCGGTGGCGCTCGCCGTTGCCCGGCGGCGATGAGGCACCGTCCTGGGGGCGGCGAGCCGGCCCCCGGCCCAGGGGGGCTGACCGTCGCCGCGCGCTCCTACGATGCGGAGCGGCGGTCGCACCGGCACGGTTTCGTCCAGGTGCTGCTGCCGGAGCGGGGACGGCTGCGTCTGCTGATCGAGGGGGAGTCGGGCGTGGTCGATGCAGCCCGGCTGGCGGTCGTCCCGGCGGGGGCGGAGCACACCTCTTGGGCGGACGGGCCTGGCGCCAACCGGGTGCTGGTGGCCGATCTGCCGGCGGGGATGGTCCCCGAGGCGAGGGAGGAGCGAGCGGCGCCGGATCGCCTGGCGCCGCCGGGGCCGTTTCTGGCGATGGGGCCGCGCTTCGGGTTGCTGGCGGCGGCGCTGCGCTCGGAGCTGGACGGGGGCGGCTTGGGCGACCCGCTGGTGGCCGACGCCCTCGGCCGCTATCTGGCGGCGGCGGTCCTCGGCCGGCCGACGGCGCCGGCATCGGAGCGGGGCGCCGTCTCGCCGGCGGCGCGGCGGCTGGCGCGGCGGACCGAGGCGTTCCTGCGGCTCCACGCCGCGGACCCGCTGACGATCGCCGAGGTCGCCGCCGCCGTCGGCGCCAGCCCGAGCCACCTCCAGCGCGCCTTCCGGGCCGAGACGGGCGGCACGATCGTCGCCTACGTCCACCGGCTGCGGCTGGAGCGGGCGCGGGCGCTGCTGGGGGAGAGCGAGCTGTCGGTGCTGGAGGTGGCGGCGGCGGTCGGCTTCGCCAGCCCGAGCCACCTGGCCCGCCTCTTCCAGCGCCACCTGGGGCTGAGCCCGAGCCGCTACCGCGCCCTGGCCGCGAGCCCGGAACGCGCAGGATCGGACGTGTCCTCACGCTGATCGGGCGCGACACTCGGCCGACCGGTCCCCTATCTTGGTCGCGGGACGGCGCGGACGGGGGACGGCGCGGGGGCGCCGCCCGCGCCCGGCGCGAGGAGCGGGACCGGCATGCAGCGGGACGAGATTCGGGTCGCCACCTTCGACTGCTACGGCACGTTGATCGACTGGGAAGGGGGGTTGGGTACGTTTCTGTCCGATCTGGCGCTGCGGCACGGCGAGACCCGATCGGAACCGGGTCGCCGGCTGCGGGAAGGGTGGGAGGCGATCCAGTTCGGGCTGATCCAGGGCGAGTACCGGCCGTACGCGGCGGTGCTGGCCGAGAGCCTGCGGCGCTGGATGGAGGAGCGCGGCTACGCGTGGGACGCGGCCGAGGGGGACGCCCTGGCGCGGGCGATGCGCTGCTGGCAGCCCTTCCCCGACACGCGGCCGGCGCTGATGGAGGCGCGCGAGGCGGGGCTGCGCCTGGTGATCGTCTCGAACACCGACGACGCGATCATCGAGCACTCGCTGCGCCACCTGGAGGTGCCGTTCGACGCGGTCATCACCGCCGAGCAGTGCGGCGCCTACAAGCCGGCGGCGGCGCCGTTCGAGCGGGCGCTGGCCCGGCTCGGCGAGCCGGCGGGGCGCGTCCTCCACGTCGCCTTCGGCTTTAAGTACGACATCGGGCCGGCCCAGCGGCTCGGCTTCCGCACCGCCTGGGTCAACCGCCGGGCCGAGCCCGCCCCCGGCGTCGAGCGCCCCGACCACGAGTGGCGCGACCTGTGGGGTCTGGCCGAGCTGGCCGCTCAAGCTCCGCCCCGGTGATCGGGTGACGGCCGCCCGCGGTCGAATAGCGCCGGCTGATACGAACTTCCGGTCATGGCTTCGGCGACCCGGAGAGACGCCATCACCCCCGGCCCCCTTCCCCCTTCCCCCTGTCCCGGGCGCGGGAGAGGGGAGTTCGTCCCGCTCCCGAGAGCGGAACGGTTCAACCGAAGTTCGTCTGAGGCACGGATGCGGGTGGTGATGCCCAACTGGGATCGGCGTCGCTGCGAGCCGAGGAAGGAGACGCGCCGACCTTTGGCTGGTGGCCACGCTTACGGCGGTTCCGGGCTGGTCGGTGCGCTGTTCGCGGGAAGTCCGTTCGCGGCTGGAGCGGCGAGGAGGGTAGGTGATGCCGGAGGGCTGGACGTGGGACGAGACGCTCTTCCGCGGCAGCGCCCCCTTCTATGTCCGGGGTCGGCCGCCCTACGCGCCGGGTCTGGCGGACGCGCTGGCGACGCTGCTCGCCCTCGACGGCAATGGCCGCCTGCTCGATGTCGGTTGCGGCCCGGGCGTCCTGGGACTGGCGCTGGCGCCGTTCGTGGCGGAGGCGGTTGGGGTCGATCCCGATCCCGACATGCTGGCGGAGGCGGAGCGGCGGGCGGACGAGACCGCGGTTGACAACGTCCGTTGGGTGCGAGCACGAGGAGAAGACCTGCCCGCTGGGCTCGGCCGCTTCCGCCTCGCCACCTTCGGCCAGTCGTTCCACTGGATGAACCGACCGCGGGTGGCGGCGACCGTATTCGGCATGCTCGAGCCGGGCGGGGCCGTCACCCTCGTGGCCGATCGCAAGGAGCCGCCGGCCGCGCCGCCGCCGCCGCCGCCCCACCCGCCGCCGCCCTACGCTGCCATCCACGAGCTGACTCAGCGGTGGCTGGGACCGGTCCGCCGCGCCGGACAGGGCCTCCTGCGCCACGGCTCGCCGGGCGACGAGGAGACGATCCTGGCGGCCGCCGGGTTTGCCGAACCGGTGCGCCTGGTGCTGCCGCCGAGGGGACCGTGGGTCCGGGGGGAGGACGACGTCGTCGCCTGGGTCTGGTCCCTCTCCGGCTCGGCGCCCCACCTGTTCGGCGCCCGCCGGGGTGAGTTCGAGGCCGAGCTGCGGGGGCTGCTGCGGGATGCCTCGCCCGCCGGCGTGTTCGCGGACTGGCCGCCGGAGACCGAGGTGCGGGTCTGGCGAACGCCCAATCCCGACGCCCTCCCACGGACCTCGGCGACGCCGGCGTGAGCCGCGCCCCGCGCTCGGACATCGTCCCGGAGCACGCTCCGCGCTGAGCCCCGCATCGCACGTCGCCTGCATTCCCCGATCCGTCGGCAACTCCGCGCCCAACGACGCCGGGGTCCCGTGTCTCCGGCGAGGAGGATCGGCATGCACCGCGGGCTACGGGACCACGGGCTCGCATTGGCGATGCTCGGTCTCTTCGCCATCTTCTTGCTCGGTCAGATCCGGACCGGTTTCGCGATTACGACAGCAATCACGTGGAGCACGGCGAGACGACGATCGGCTTGGGTGCCTACCTGCGGGCGGGCCACTTGGTGGAGGCGACGTTCGAGAACTGGGAGAGCGAGTTCCTGCAAATGGGGCTTTATGTTCTGCTGACCGCGTTCTTGTTCCAGCGCGGCTCGGCCGAGTCGAAGGATCCCGACCGGGAAGAGCCGGAGGACGCTGACCCGCGGAACGCGGCGGGGTGGGTCGACGCGTCGTGGCCGGTGTGGCGGGGTGGGGTCGTGCGCACGCTCTACCAGCATCCGTTGACGATCGCCCTCCTTCTCCTCTTCGCCGCCTCGTTCGTCCTCCACGCGATGGGCGGCGCCCGCGGGTACAGCCAGGAGGAGCTTGCGCACGGCGGGCAGACGGTCTCGACCATCGAGTTCTTGCGGACCTCACGCTTCTGGTTCGGATCGTTCCAGAACTGGCAGGGCGAGTTCTTGGCTGTCGCCACGCTGGCGGTCATCTCGATCTTCCTGCGGCAACGGGGATCGCCAGAGTCGAAGCCGGTCGCCGCGCCGCGCGCCGAGACGGGGTCCGGCTAGGGCGGCACCGTGGCGCACGGTCCGCCCGACGGGTCGCGACTCAGCGTTCCCGCTTCGGCACGTAGGCGAGCGGGCTCCGCCCCACCTGGGCGCCGGCGACGATCGCGGCGATCCGTTTGGCCCGCGTCTCGGGCCGCTTGGCGGTGACCAGCCACTGCAGCAGCGGCTTCTTGGTCGAGGGAGGGAACGCCTCCCAGCCGGCGCCGGCGGCCGGCTCCGCGGCGAGGGCGGCCGCCAGGTCGGGGGAGACCACCAGGGCTTCGACCTCGTCGAGCATGGCCCAGGAGCCGTCGGCCTTGGCGGCGTCGATCTTGGCCTGGCCGGCGGGGGTCATTAGGCCGGCGGCGACGATCCGCTCGATCCGCTCCTTGTTGATCTTCGACCAGGGGCTGCCCGCCTTGCGGGGAGTGACCAGCAGCTTGGAGCGCGCGGCGTCGAGCTTGTTCGGGCGGCTGTCGATCCAGCCGAAGCAGAGCGCCTCCTCGACGACGTCGTCCCAGGGGAGGTGCGGGTGGCCGCTCCCCTTCTTGTAGGTGACGAGCCAGACGCCGGGGGCGTCGGCGTGGTGGCGTTCGAGCCAGGCGCGCCAGTCGGCGCGGGTCTCGGCCAGGAAGTCGTCGTACTTGTCGTCGGCGCGGGGCATGGGTGGCTCCTCCTCGGGGTCGCCGGGCTCTCCCGCTGCTGGCGACCCTTGAGCGCGGCGGTCTCCTCGACGAACGCGATCGCCTTGTCCTCGAGCGTGAAGCGGACCGGGGCAGAACGGACGCTGACTAGGGTGGGACGCCAGCGGCGATAGGCTACCCCGATGCGCTGTGGTAGGCTCCCGCGGGTGACCAGCAAATCCGCCGCAGCGCAGCACCTGGGCGATCTCGCGCGGCTGCGCCGCGTCCGCGACCGGATCGACCGAGAGTACGCGCAGCCGCTGGACGTCGAGGCGCTCGCCCGTGGCGCGCACATGTCGGCCGGGCACCTCAGCCGCGAGTTCCGCCTCGCCTACGGCGAGTCGCCGTACGCCTCTCTGATGACGCGGCGCATCGAGCGCGCGATGGCGCTGCTGCGTCGCGGCAACCTCAGCGTCACCGAGGTCTGCT
>JBBSNJ010000261.1:0-5301 GCA_038232775.1 Thermomicrobiales bacterium | reverse complement strand
GCTCGGGTCTCGGACGCGGCGGACGATCGCTCGCGCGACCGCGGTGCCCCGGCGCTCCCGCCCGCGCCGGCCAGGGGCCCGCGTCCCGGTGGGAGTGCGGCGCGGATCATACCCGACTGTGCGCCGCTGCGCCCCGCGCCGCGGCCGGCTAGGCTCTCGTCGGGGCCGAGACGAACCGCGCGTCCGACCCAGCGCCGACCTCTCCTCCCGCCCACGGCGGCCAGCTGCCGAGGCGGCTCACTCGCCGGTGCCCAGCCCGCTACTCCCGGCCGCCGCCCCACTCGCCAGCAACCCCGCCACCTCATCCGGTCCGTACCCCACCTCAACGAGAATCTCCGCCGTGTGCTGCCCGAGCAGCGGCGGCGGCAAGCGGACCGCCAGCGGCGTTGCCCCGAACTGGGAGGGGAAGCCGCCGAGGGTCAGCCGCCCGGCGGTCGGGTGGTCCGTCTCCGGGAAGAGCGCCTCGTGCGCGACCTGGGGATCGGCGGCGACTTCGCCGATGTCGCGGATCGGGCCGCAGGGGACGGCCGCCCGATCGAGCGCGGCGACCAACTCGGCGACCGTCAGCGCGGCCAGCACCGGCTCGAGCAGCGCGTAGAGCGCCGGCTTGTTCGTCACCCGGTCGGGGTTGGTCACGAACCGGGGATCGACGGCGAGGTGTTCGAGGGCGAGCGCGGCGCAGAAGCGGCGCCAGATCGCGTCGTTGCCGACGGCGAGGTTGACCCAGCCGTCGGCGGCGCGGAAGGTGTCGTAGGGGGCGATCATCGGGTGAGCGTTGCCGAGCTGGGCCGGCACCTCGCCCGTCGCGAAGAAGCTGCCCGCCTGGTAGGTCAGCATCGCCACCAGCCCGCCGAGCATCGAGGTGTCGACCCGCTGCCCTTCGCCCGTCCGCTCCCGCCAAAAGAGGGCGGCCAGGATCGCCGAGGCGGCGAACATCCCGGCCCCGATATCGGCGATCGGGACCCCGAGCCGGGTCGGCGGACCGCCGACCGGACCGGTGATGCTCATCATCCCGCTCATCCCTTGCAGGATCAGGTCGTAGGCGGTCCGGGCGTGGTCCGGCCCCGACCGGCCGAAGCCGGTGATCGAGGCGTAGACCAGGTCCGGGCGGCGCTCTCGGACTTCCTCGTAGCCGAAGCCGAGCCGCTCGATCGTGCCGGGCGAGAAGTTCTCGACCAGGACGTCGGCACCCTCGATCAGGCGCCAGAGGACCGCCTTGCCGGCCGCCGCCTTGAGGTCGAGGGCGAGCGAGCGCTTGTTGCGGTTCACCGAGAGGAAGTAGACCGCCTCCCCTTCGAGGAACGGCGGCCCCCAGGCGCGGGTGTCGTCGCCCCGGCCCGGCAGCTCCACCTTGACCACGTCGGCGCCGAGGTCGCCAAGCATCATCGTCGCGTAGGGGCCGGTCATCACCCGCGTCAGATCGACCACCTTGATCCCCGCCAGCGGCAATCGCGGCCCGGACGCGGCCGCCGCCGCCCCGCCTCCCCGCCGCCGGTTGTCGCCCGCCTCCACCGCCACGTCGCTGCCTCCGCTCTGCCGCGCCGACCCCGAGAGGGCGGGAGTGTACCAGCGCTCGTCTTTTGCCACCATGACGTTCTACTGTTACCATTCAGGCATGAATGATGACCGCAGTGCCCAGCCCTCGGAACCGGAAGTGCTCGATTCCATGCACCGCCCCGCGAGCGATGCCGATGAACCCCGGCTGACACTGACCGAGCTGACGGGAGCGACCGGGGTCTCCGTCCGCACCGTCCGCTACTACATCGCCGAGGGGCTGCTGCCGCCGCCGAGCGGGGGAGGACCGCGGAGCGCCTACGGCCGGGGTCATCTCGACCGCCTGCGCCTGATCGGGCGGCTGAAGGCCGCCTATCTGCCGCTCAAGGAGATCCGCCGCCGCCTCGCCGGTCTCGACGACGCCGCGGTCCGCCGCCTCCTCGCCGCCGAGGAACCCTCCCCGGCGGCACCGCTCGCTGGCCCGGAACCGCCTCCCGCCGCCGACAGCGCCAGCGCCTACCTCGCCCGCGTCCTCGGTCCCCAGCCCGGCCCGTCGCGCGTCATCGACCCCGCCGCCGCTCGCCGGCGCCAGCCGGAGGAGGATTCGATGCCCCCAACCCCGTCGTTCGCCGACGCTCCGCGGTTCTACCCCCCGACCGCGCTCCTTGCCGAACCCGGCTCCCCCCCGTTCGATCCGTTCGCGCCCCGGACGCCGCTGCCGCTCGGCGCCGCGGTGCCGCTGGCGGCGTCACCCCGCGATGACCTCCCGCCTCCCCCGCCCGGCGACGAGGCGACGGTCGAAGCCGACGCGTGGCGCCGCATCCGCCTCGGCGACGACGTCGAGCTCCTCGTCCGGGAGGCGGCCTACGGACGCCGCCGGGAGCTGGTCGATTGGCTCGTCGCCTGGGCGCGCAAGGTCTTCGGGTAGCCGTTCCACCCGAACCAGCCCCGAGCCGACGGGGAACCCCCTCCGGGCGCGCCGGTCGCCGCCGGAGCGACCGCGTCCGCCGGGCGCGAAGTGACGACGATAGGCGGTCCTGATCCCGTGCCACCACGCCACCCGCGCCCCCGATCCCGCGCCGGGATTGACCGCCGACGCCCGCTGGGAGCGACCCGTCGTCGCCGCCGCCGGCGGCGAGGCGACTCTCCTTGTCTCGCTCCGCGCCGCCGCCGAGGCCGCGGTCCGACGCTCCCCGGTCGACGTCGCCTTCGTCCTCGACCGCTCCGGCTCGATGGCCGGCGACAAGCTCGCGCTCGCCAAGCGGGCGGTCGACGTCGCGGCCGGCCACCTTGGGGACGCGGACCGGGCGGCGCTGGTCCTCTACGACAACGCGGTCGCGACACCGCATCCGCTCCAGCCGGCCACGGGTCGCCGCAAGGCGGCTCTCCGCCTGGCGCTGCACGGGGTCGACGCCGGCGGCTCGACCGACCTCGGCGGCGGCTGGCTGGCTGGCTGCCGCGAGCTGGCCGACTCGGCGCCGGCCGAGGGCGGGGGATCGCGGCCGCGGCGCGTCCTCCTCCTGACCGACGGCCTGGCCAACGTCGGGATCACCGACCCGGCCGAACTGGTCGGCCACGCCCTGGCCCTCCACCAGCGGGGAATCGCTACGACCGCCCTCGGCATCGGTCTCGACTTCGACGAGGCGCTCTTGGCGTCCCTGGCCGAGGCGGGGGGCGGCGCCTTCCAGTTGGTGGAGGACGTCGCCGCCCTCCCCGCCTTCTTCGCCCGCGAGCTGTTGACGATCGTCGCCGCCGACCTCTCGCTGACGCTCACCCTCCCGGCCGGCGCCGACGCCGCGCTGGTAGGCCCCTTCCCGACCGAGCGGAGCGGCGACCGCTGGCGGGTGGCCCTCGGCGACCTCCCGACCGGCGACGAGCGGGACGTCGTCGTCGCCGTCCGGCTGCCGCCGGGCACCGTTGGGGAGACAGTCCAAGTCGGGGCCGAGCTTGGCTGGTCCGATCCGGCCGCCGACGCCCGCCGCTCGCTCGTCTGCGATCCCCCGGCTCTCGGCCGCGTCGCCACCGAGCGGCTCGCGACGACGCCGCCCGACCCGCTGGTCGCCGAGCGGGCCGCGCTCCAGCGGGCGACGGCGGAGCGCCGCGAGGCGCTCGCCCTCGACCGGGCCGGTCGCCACGCCGAGTCGCGGTCGCGGATGGGCCGCGCCGCGGCGATCCTCGCCGCGGCGCCCCCCACGCCGGGCGTCCTCGCCGACCTCGATCAAAGCCGGCTCTACGCCGCCGCCTCGGCCGCCACCCCCTACGCCGAGCGCGACCGCAAGCGGGGAGCGTGGCAGAACGCCCTCCGCGCCCGCGGTCGCCGCGACGACCAGGACGGGCCAGACCCAGAGTGACCCGCCGCTCGATCGCTCCCGCAATCGAGGGCGGGAGCAGCGGCAACCGAACGGCGGTGCCTCCGCGGCTCGCCAGTACCGCCCGCACCGTCAAGCTGACCACCTCGACTCCCTGCCCCGAGCGCCCCACGGAGCCAGCGATGCCGCACCCGTTTCGCTTCGCCGTCCAGGTCTCGGGCGCCGCCTCCGCGACGGAGTGGCGGGACAAAGCGCGCCGGGTCGAGGCCCTCGGGTACGACCGACTGCTGGTGTCAGACCACTTCGAGCGCGGTCTCGCGGCGCTGCCGGCGCTGGCAGCGGCGGCGGCGGCGACCGACCAGCTTCGCCTCGGCAGCTACGTCCTGGCGAACGACTTCCGCCACCCGGTCCTCTTGGCGAAGGAGGCGGCGACGCTCGATCTGCTCAGCGACGGCCGCTTCGAGCTCGGGCTCGGTGCCGGCTGGCTGCGGGCCGAGTACGACGCGGCCGGCGTCCCGTTCGACGCCGCCCCGACCCGGATCGCCCGCCTCGAGGAGGCGCTCCGGCTCCTCAAGCGGCTCTTCGCCGGGGGGCCGGTCTCCTTCACCGGCGACCACTACCGGACCACCGCGCTCGAGCTCGCGCCGGCGCCGGTCCAGCGCCCCCATCCCCCGATCCTGGTCGGGGGCGGCGGCCGGCGACTGCTTGAGGTCGCGGCGCGGCAGGCGGATATCGTCGCCCTCGGGCCGCGCGCCCTCCCGAGCGGCACGCTCGACCCGGCGTCGATCTCGGCCGCGGCGACGGCGGAGAAGGTCGCCTGGATCAGGGCCGAGGCCGATGCCCGTGCCCGCGCCCACGACCTCGAGCTGAACGTCTTCGTCTACGCGCTGGAGCTGACCGACGCCCCCCCGGCCACGGCGGAACGCCTCGCCGCCGACTTCGCGCTCCCGGCCCCCGAGGTGGCGGGTTCGCCCCACGTCTTGATCGGCAGTCTGGACGGTCTGGCCGATCAGCTCCAGGAGCGGCGCGAGCGCTACGGCATCTCGTTGGTCACCGTCACCGAAGAGCTCATGGAGCGGGGGGCTCCGCTCGTCGCGCGTCTGGCAGGCCGCCGGTGACGACCCCCTCCAACCGGCCGGGGAACGCCCGGCGGCGCCTCGCCCTCATCTCGGACATCCACGCCAACGCCGTCGCCCTCGACGCCGTCCTCGCCGCGCTGGCCGCCGATCCGGTCGATCAGGTGGTCTGCCTCGGCGACGTCGCCGCCACCGGTCCCCAGCCCCGCGAAGTGGTCGCCCGCCTCCGCGCCCTCGCCTGCCCCGTCATCCTCGGCAACGCCGACGCCTTCCTCCTCGATCCCTCGCCGGCGGCGGGGGGGGGGCGCGCCGGGCCCCGGCGCGGACGGCAGGGCACGAGGGGGGGCGGGCCCGATTGGCGGGGCGGCCCCGGGGAGCGGCGGCCCCAGCGGCGCCCCCCCCGCGATAACCCCCGCCCCCCG